>NZ_JBHXJG010000078.1:0-28483 GCF_042723425.1 Streptomyces sp. NPDC058375
GCCGCGGGGGGGGGGGGGGGGGGGGGGCGGGGGGGGGGGGGGGGGGGGGGGGGGGGGGGGGGGGCGGGGGGGGGGGGGGGGGGATAGCAGCGCCCGGCGGGACCGCAGGAGCAGGGTGGGGACAGCAGGGCCCGGTGGGACCGGAGAAGCTGGGTGGGGATAGCAGGGCCGGGTGGGCGGCGGAGCTGGGTGGGGGCGGCGGAGCTAAGTGGGGCGGCGCAGCTTAGTGGGGCGGCAGGCCCGGGTGATGGGCGGGGATGTAGCCGTCAGGCCGTCCGGATCAAGCCCAGGACCTCGTCGCGTACCTCTGTCATCCTCTCCTCGTCCCTCGCCTCGACGTTCAGGCGCAGCAGGGGTTCCGTGTTCGAGGCGCGGAGGTTGAACCACCAGTCGGCGGCCGTGACCGTCAGGCCGTCCAGGTCGTCGAAGGTGATGCCGTCGCGGGTGCCGTACGCCGTCCTGACCTTCGTCAGGCTGGCGGTCTGGTCGGCGACGGTGGAGTTGATCTCGCCGGAGCCGGTGTAGCGGTCGTACTCCGCGACCAGCTCGGAGAGCGGCTTCTGCTGGCCGCCGAGTGCGGCGAGTACGTGGAGGGCGGCGAGCATGCCCGTATCGGCGTTCCAGAAGTCGCGGAAGTAGTAGTGCGCCGAGTGCTCGCCGCCGAAGATCGCGCCGTGCTCGGCCATCTCCGTCTTGATGAAGGAGTGGCCGACCCGGGTGCGGACCGGGGTGCCGCCGTTCTCGCGGACCACCTCGGGGACGGACCAAGAGGTGATCAGGTTGTGGATGACGATGCCCTCGCCGCCGTTGCGGGCCAGCTCGCGGGCGGCCACCAGGGCCGTGATCGCGGAGGGTGACACGCCCGCGCCCCGCTCGTCGACCACGAAGCAGCGGTCCGCGTCGCCGTCGAAGGCGAGGCCCAGGTCGGCCCCCTCGGCGAGGACGCGGGCCTGGAGGTCGACGATGTTCTTGGGATCGAGGGGGTTGGCCTCGTGGTTGGGGAAGGTGCCGTCCAGCTCGAAGTACATCGGTACGAGGTCGAGCGGGAGGCCCTCGAAGACCGTGGGGACCGTGTGGCCGCCCATGCCGTTGCCCGCGTCCACCACGACCTTCAGGGGACGGATCGACGTCAGATCGACCAGGCCGAGGAGGTGGGACGCGTAGTCGGTGAGGGTGTCGCGTTCCGTGATCGTGCCGGGGGTGGCGGTGGTCGACGGCTGCGGGGCGCCTTCCGACCACTGCTCGACCAACGTGCGGATCTCCGCCAGGCCGGTGTCCTGGCCGACCGGGGCCGCGCCCGCCCGGCACATCTTGATGCCGTTGTACTGCGCCGGGTTGTGCGAGGCCGTGAACATCGCCCCGGGGAGGTCCAGCGCCCCCGACGCGTAGTACAGCTGGTCCGTCGAGCAGAGGCCGATGAGCGTGACGTCCGCGCCCCGGGCCGCCGCGCCGCGCGCGAAGGCGGCGGACAGACCCGGTGAGGTGGGCCGCATGTCGTGGCCGATCACGATCGCTTCTGCGGCCGTGACCTGGACGAACGCGGCTCCGAAGAGTTCGGCCAGGGACTCGTCCCACTGGTCGGGCACCACTCCGCGCACGTCGTACGCCTTCACGAGCTGCGACAGATCAGCAACCACGGCCGGTCCTCCTGGGGTCTTTACGGACCGCCCAAACTACCCGGCCGGGTAGAGCCTTGAGAGACAGCCTCAGGAGTCCGGGGAGCGCAGCACCCTCAGGTGGCCCCGGCGGGCCACCTCCACCGGGTCGGCCGAGCGCCGGCCCCGGCCGTCTCCGCCGTCCGGGCCCCGGTCGTGCGGGCGTGCTGCCTCGCGGACCGCGTTGGCCAGTGCTTCGAGGTCGTCGCCGCTCGGGTGCGCCGGTGCGGAGCCGTCGGAGAGCCGCACCACTTCCCAGCCCCGGGGCGCGGTGAGCCGCTCACTGTGTTCGGCACACAGGTCGTAGCAGTGGGGCTCGGCGTAGGTGGCGAGCGGGCCGAGGACCGCAGTCGAATCGGCATAGACGTACGTCAGTGTCGCGACGGCAGGGCGGCCGCACGCAGTGCGCGAACAGCGACGTACAGGGCTCACGATGTTGGACGGTACCGCACTCTTGAGCGGGCTGCGACGACTCCCCCACGGGTCACCCCACCGTGTCGTCCTGTGACCTGCGGCACAGCGGCGCCCTCCGCGGCTACCCTGACCTGCGCCAGGACCGGGGCCCGGTGATCACTCGCCGGTCGGGCCGGTCACGGGCGGGGTGGATCACGGCGTCGAGGGCAGAACCAACGATCGAATTACGGGCCTGAAAAGGGCTCAACCTTGGCCGAAATGTTCAACTGCGGACATCCGGAAGCGGGCGGACCTCCTTCGGCCCGGGGGGACGACGCGGACGGCCCGGCCGCGTTGTCACGACCGGCCCGGCCGCGTCGTCCGACCTCGGCCCGGCCGCGTCGTCCGACCTCGGCCCGGCCGCGTCGTCTCACCGATCATCACGGTCCCCGGAGCGTTACGCTGCGTCGGTGATGGACAGCTCCGTACCTCCCCACCCGTTCGAGCCTCGGCCCCGGCGCCGTGATCGTCATGGCCGCGGTATGCGCGGGCCGGTCGCGCCACCGCAGGTGCCGCTGTCGGCCAGCCGGGGCGAGACCTTCCGTGATCTGGTCCAGGACTCGGTGGAGCGGCTGGAGCGGCGCTGGCCCCAGCTGGCCGAGGTCGATTTCGTCGTCCTCGATGTGCCCGGCACTCCGGAGGAGGTCGTTCCGCTCGGCAGCGCGGTCTCCGCGGAGAAAGGGCGGCCCGCGCAGATCGTCGTCTACCGGCGGCCTGTCGAGATCCGCACCAAGAGCCGCGACGAGCGCGCCCTGCTCGTGCACGAGGTCGTCGTCGAGCAGGTCGCCGAGCTGCTGGGGCTGGCCCCCGAGTCGGTCGACCCCCGGTACGGGCAGGACTAGGGCCCGTCGCCCTCTTCCCGGGGCCGGCTCTCCCCGGACCCGGGAAGGCCCCAGCCCTGGCCGGCCCCGGCTGCTGGACGGGTCCTCAGTCGTCCAGGACCGAGAGGTCCTGGCGGGCGGACGGGACCTCGACCATTCCCCTGTCGTCGGGGAGCGTCTGCACGGTGAACATCTGCACGCCGCCCGACGTGAGCGCCAGGGAGCGCGACGCGTGGACCGGGCCGCCCGAGGTCGTCTCGACGGTCAGGGCGTAGGAGCCCTTGAGGCCTTCCGGGGCCTTCGGGGTGACGGCCATGGTCGTACCGGCCTTGACCGTGTACGTCTCGACGGCCGGTTCGCCGCCGCCGCTGCCCGCCGACGCGGTGACCTTCACCTTGGCCGTGGCGCCCGGCGCGGTCAGGGACAGCGTCGAGCCCTTGGCCCGGTTGTCCGCGACGCTCGCCCGGGCGCCGACCGGGGCGGTGGCCGGGATGTAGGCGATCTCCTGCTGGTCGCCCTTGCCCCGGACCACGCGCAGCGCGGCCACGATCGGGGTCGCCCGGCCCTTCTCGACCGGGCTCAGGCGCAGGGAGCCCGGCTCGCCGCGGGTGACGTCCTTGAGGTCGACGGCGGCCGTCATCGAGGACTTGACGTGCAGGGTGGCGTTCCCGGCCGGGGAGAACGCCGCGTTCTTCCCCAGGAGCTGGACCTTCACGTCCGCGTCGTCCTCGCCGGGCGCGAACGCCACCAGCTGTACGGAGGTGGCGTCGGCCGGGATGCCCGGCATCACCAGCGTGCCGGAGGGGTCTTCGGACGCGGTGATCCAGTCGCTGCCCGCATTTTCGTCGGCGCTCATGACGACCGCTCCGATCCGCCCCGAACGGGTGGTGACGTGCGCGGTCAGCCGGTCGACGGCCTCGGGGGTGAGGGTGGACAGCAGGACGGTGACGCTGGAGCGGGCCGGCACGGTGATGCCGTCGCCGACCTCGGACTTGACCGCGCCCTCGGGGCCGTACAGCTCGATGTCGGCGACGGCGCCGGTGTCGTCGGGGTTGGTGAGGTGGACGTAGTCCTGGCGGGACTTCGCGGTGCTCGCGCCCGGGAACCAGAAGTCCGTGTCGGGCGCGGTGCAGGTGACCCCGAGGAGCCCGCGGGAGCCGCCTGCGGTGACCTCGGTGGTCTGCTGCGCGGTCCAGCCCGGGGCCAGCTTGCCGGTGGCCGTGCCGACGAGGGCCGGGGCACTGGCTCCGTTCGCCTCGGCGACGACCGGCGCGCCCTGCTCCTTCACGGCGAGGACCGGCTTCTCGGCCTTCTCCTTCGCCTTCTTCGCCGCTTCCTCGGCCTTCTTGACCTTCTTCGGGTCGGTCTCGTCCTCGTCGTCCACGATCGGCAGCGCCGGCTTCAGCTCGGCGGTGCCCTTCGCGTCGCCGCCCTCACCCGCCGGGGTGAACGCGGTGTACTGCGTCTCGGCGATGGCGGAGTTGCTGGGCGCCGGGCAGACCAGGCCGGCCCGCTCGACCGGCAGCAGCGCGGCGGACTTCGCGGCGGATTCGGCCGGGGCGCCGGGCGCGGTGACCGTGGCGAACCCGGTGACGGCGGCCAGAACGGCGGCGCCCGCGATCAGGGACAGGTGGGTGGACTTCACTCGGACTCGCCTCGCGATGCGTTACCGGTCTGCCACGGGGCCTGGCCCGGGGCCGGGGGGTCGGTCTGTTCGCCGTTCTCGGTGTACGGGGGCTGCTGCTGGTGCTGATGCTGCCCGCCGACGTACTGGCCGTACTCGTCGTACGCGCCCTGGTCGTTGTACGTCCCCTGGTCGTTGTACTGCTGCGCGTACGGGTCCTGGACTCCGTAGCCGCCCTGGTAGGCGACGTTCTGCCCGTGTTGTTGCTGCTGTTGCTGTTGCTGTTGGGCGTACGGGTCCGGCTGCTGGTACGTCGCGTAGTAGTCGGCGGTCGGCTGCTGCTGCCCGTCCCACTGCGCGTACTCGTCGTATTCGCCGTATTCGCCGTACTGCTGCTGCGGGACCGCCGCGTAGCCGCCGGTGGCCTCCTGCGGGTCGTGCGCCGGGGGGTTCGTGACGTACGGGTCGGCGGACTGCTGCGCGGGGATGTACTCCCCCGGGTCCGCGACGGGCGACGGGTCGCCGCCGCCGGACTCCTCGGCCTGGGCCGCGGCGCGCAGCCTGCGGGCTCGGCGGCCCTCTCCGTCGACCGGCTCGGCGGCGACGGCGAGCGCCTCCTCGGGCAGGTCGTCATCGATCTCCTGGCGGCGGCCCGGCAGCGCCATGACCACCAGGACCACGAGCAGCCCGATCTGGGCCCAGATCCACGCGGTGTGCGTGATCGGGGCCTCGTGGGTGAGGTCCAGGCGGCCGCCGTTCGCGGGCAGTTCGAAGCCCTGGGCCCAGCCGTCGACGGTCTTGCGGGGCAGCGGCTCGCCGTCCAGCGTGGCCGTCCAGCCCGGGTCGGCGGCGTCCGCGATCCGCAGCACGCGGCCCGATTCGCCGGAGGGGATCTCGGAGTGCGCCTCGACGGCGGCCGAGCCGACCGCGATGTGCTCGCCCTCGCCGGAGACCGGGGTGATCATGACGCGGGCGACCTGGCGGTCCACCCGCCACAGGGCGCTGCCGTCGAGCTGGCTGAGGCGGCTGAGTCCGGGGGTCGCGTCGAGGACCCGGCTCATCTCGCGCGGGGCTCCGTCGCGGACGAGGACGTAACGGATCGCGAAGCCGCTGAGCTGGCCGCCCTGGTCGGCGCCGGAGCCGGCGACGAGGTTGGCGACGACCTTGTCGAGGTGGCTGTTGCTGCCGCCCGCCTCGGTCAGTTCGCCGTCGCCGAGGCGCGCGCCCGAGCCGCGGACCAGGCTGTACGAGACGGCGTCGGGCGAGGTGCCGCCGAGGACGAGGGTGCGGGGCTGGTCGCGGGTGGTGCTCTCCTCCGCCACGAAGGCGGGCACCTGCACGGGGTCGCGTCGTTCCAGCGGGCCGTCCGCGCCGCCGATCATCCAGCCGAACGCGGCCAGGACCGGGGCCAGTCCGGCGGCCAGCGCGATCAGCACGGCGACGGGCTGGCGCCAGCCGAAGCTCTGCTCGGCGACCCGGATGCGGGCCCCGTCCGCGCCCACCAGGGCGGCGGCGATCAGCGCGGTGCCGTAGACGAGGGTGGCCGGTCCGGCCCAGGCGGACCCGTTGGCGACGGCGGCGAAGAGGAAGCCGACGAGCGCGACGGCCCAGGCGGTGCGAACGGCGAACTGCCGCTCCTCGCGCAGCAGGGCGGCGAGCGCGGCCAGCACGATGCCGAGCAGCAGGATGCCGCCCGCCGCACCGGGGCCGCCGGGGCTGATGCCGAGCAGGTCGAGGCCCGACGCCTCGCCCGTACCGGTGTCCAGGCCCGCCTCGGTCAGCAGCGCGGACGGGTTCGTCAGGAGGCTCAGCGACCAGGGGGCGAGGACCAGCACCGGGGTGCCGACGGCGGCGACGAAGCGGAGTCCGTACGCCGTGATGTCACCGCGCCGCAGCACGAGCACACCGATGCCGAGGACCACGGCGAGCGGCCAGACGATCGGGGTGAACGCCATGGTGACGGTCAGCAGCAGCGTGTACGCCCAGGTGGCGCGCCAGCTGCCGCGCTCCCCCGCCGTGCTGTCGGCGCGCAGCCCGTGGGCGGCGACGCCCGCGCGGGCGATCAGCGGGAGCAGGACGAGGAGGACGGCGGTGCCGAGGCGGCCGGTGGCCAGGGCGCCGGTCGCGGCGGGCAGGAAGGCGTACGCGATGCTCGCCCAGGCCCGCAGGAGCCGGGAGGGGAGCAGCGGGCGGGAGGCGAAGTAGGCGGTGGCCCCGGCCAGCGGGATCGAGCAGACCAGCAGCACGCTGACGGCGAGCCCGGTCGAGCCGAGGAACAGGGCCGACAGCGCGGCGAGCAGGGCGAGGTAGGGCGGGGCGGTCTGGGTGCCGCCGGTGCCCACCGTGTGCCAGGCGTCCGCGTACCGCTCCCAGAGCGCGCCGAGCTCGGCGGGAGCGGGCAGCAGCGCGCCGCCGGCCAGGGCGCCGCCGCTGAGCAGGTTGCGGCAGGCGATGAGCGAGACGATCAGGAGCAGGGCGAAGAGGACGGGGCCCGGCTTGCGGCCGATGCGCTTGAGGCGGGCGAACTGGTCGACTTCGAGGAAGTCGGCGTCGTCGCCACCGGGGCCGGATTCGACGGCCCCGTGGCGCGAGCCGCCCGAGTCGGCGTCGGTGCGGCCGCCGAAGTTGCCCGCGACCTGGTCGACGGTGGCCCGGACGGTGGCGCCGGGCGGCGGGAACAGGGCGCGCAGCTCGGCGGCATCGACGACGCCCTTTCCGCGGTGGCGGCGGGCGGCGAGGATGCGGCCGGGGCGCAGCAGGGTGCCGAGCAGTCCGGTGACCTCGTCGAGGGCCTGGCCGGGCACCTTGCCGATGAGGTAGGCGAGGGTACGGAGCAGGGTGCCGACGACGAGCCGGAGCAGGACCCAGGGCAGGGCCTTGCCACGGGCGTTGACGAGCATCGTGTAGACCGCGCCCGCCTTGTCGACGCGGTGCGGGCTGGCGACGGAGCGGCCGGCGCAGTCGATGGGACGACGTTCCCGGGCGGAGGCCTCGGCGTGCCGCAGGACGGCGTCCGGGGCGACGAGGACCCGGTGTCCTGCGAGGTGGGCGCGCCAGCACAGGTCGACGTCGTCGCGCATCAGGGGCAGCCTGCGGTCGAAGCCGCCGAGCTCCTCGTAGACGTCGCGGCGGATGAGCATGCCGGCGGAGGAGACGGAGAGGACGGTACGGACCTGGTCGTGCTGGCCCTGGTCCTGCTCGCGGCGGTCCAGGCCGGTCCAGCGGCGTCCGCTGTTGGCGATGGAGACGCCGACTTCGAGGAGTTGTTTGCGGTCGTACCAGCCGCGCAGCTTGGGACCGACGATCGTGGCGTGCTTGTCGGTGTCGACGACGCGCAGCATCTCGGCGAGCGCGTCCGGCTCGGGCGCGCAGTCGTCGTGCAGCAGCCAGAGCCACTGGACCGGTTCGCCGTGGGGCAGTTCGGGAAGGTCGTAGTTCTCGTCGACCCAGGTGCGGGTCTCCGGATCCCAGCCGCTGGGGCGCTTGAGGTACGGCAGTTCGTCCGGGGTGAGGACACCGGCCGTGCGGGCCGCCTCGTCGACGGCCGTGCCGAAGCTCGTACGGCGTGCGAGGTGCAGGACGCGTTCATTGCCGAGCGCCTCCGTGACCAGCCGGGCCGAGTCGTCGGCGCTGCCGGTGTCGGCGGCGACGACGTTCTGTACGGGGCGTTCCTGCCCGAGCAGCCCGGCCAGCACGTCGGGCAGCCAGCGGGCGCCGTCGTGGGAGACGAGCACGGCGGTGACGACGTGCCGGGGGAACTCTGGGGCGGCGGCGGCCGCGTTCGGCGCCGCCGAGTGGCTGTGCACGGACATCGAGGTACGGGCCCTCCGGCCGGGTCCGGGGGCGTCCCCGGGGGCTGCATCGGTGTACACGCGCGCCCCGGCGGGGCGTTGGCGCGTCTCGGACGGGGCCCCACACTAACGGTACGGACAGGTGGCGGGGGTCCGAGCGGGTGAAGGGGACGGGCCCGGACCTGCCGACGGCCCGTCCACGGCGCCCCTGGAGAGGGGCGGTGGGCGGGCCGTCGGGTGCCGATGAGGGCCGCCGAGTGCCGATGGGGGGCCGATGGGACGGGCAGCCTCGATCGGAGGCGCGGGGGGCGGTGGTGGGGGTGGGGCGGTGGTCTGTGTGTGATGGGGGGCCGGGGGATGTCGGTGTGGGCGCTCTGCTCGGCTCGCGGGTGGAGCGGCCGGTGAGCTGCCCGGTGATGGTCGGGGTGCGGGATGCGGGGATGCGGGACGCCGCCCAGGGCCTGGCCTGGCCTGGATGGGGTCCGGGATGCGGTCGGCGCCTGGTCGGGGTGGTCCGGAGTGCGTCCGGTGCCCGGTCGCTGCCGTCCGGGAGGCGTCCGGTGCCCGGTCGCGGTGGCCCGAGGTACGTCCCGCCGCCGGGATGCGGCGGTCGGGATGCGGCCGACGCCCGGTCGCGCGCGGCGGTCCGAGGTACGTCCGGCCACCCGGTCGCGGCGGTCCGGAGTGCATCCGCCGCCTGGTCACGGCGGTTTGGGTGAGCCAGGGGTCGGTCAGATGGCGGCCTTCTTGAGACGTCGTCGCTCCCGTTCGGAGAGCCCGCCCCAGATGCCGAAGCGTTCGTCGTTGGAAAGGGCGTACTCAAGGCATTCCGAGCGCACCTCACAGGCGAGGCAGACCTTCTTGGCCTCGCGGGTGGATCCGCCCTTTTCGGGAAAGAAGGACTCGGGATCGGTCTGGGCGCACAGCGCGCGCTCCTGCCAGCCGAGTTCCTCGTCCGCGTCCTCGACCAGCAGTTGCTGGAACAGCTCGGTCATGTGCGCCCCTCGTCTGTCTCTTGCGTCCCGTGATGCAGCCGTTTGCGGCTGAACGACACGAGTGAAATTACAAGTGTGTAGCTCCGGGGCAGTCAAGCGAGGATCTGCTATTGGCCCAGGGATTCACTCTGCGGAACCAAGCGTATGCGGAAAGTGTTCAAATCAGCAAAAACCTGACATATGCCACAGGCCCCACAGCCCCACGCCCTCTCCCGAGGGAGACGAACGAGACCGTCCTAGTGTTGCGATTCGATCACCGAAGCGATCAAGATCACAGTCAGGTCACGGAGCGTCAGCCGCGTTTGGGAGCACGGGTGATGCGCCACATGTCCCCGGTCGTGGGCGCATAAACCTTTCTCCGAATCCGACGACCGGAAGGGGTGAAACATTGCCCCCATATCGGGCATTGGGTTGACAGCGGACGGCCGAGCCGGTCTCCTTGATCCCATGCCAGCGACCGCAGCCCTGCACGTCACCCACGTCCGTGGGTTCCGTAGCGCTGTCCAGGCCCGCTGTTGCTGTTCCAGCTGTCACAGCTGTTGATGCCCTAGCGCTCCAGCTCTGATCCGGCTCTCCGGACTCCCCGAGTTCCTTGAGTTTTCTGAGCTCCCTGGCTCTCCAGGTCTCCGTCGAGCCGTATCTCCGGTCCTTCCCCGCAGCTCCAGCCGAGCTGCTGACGCTCACCGCGACTCCCCCGCACGCGCACCCCCCATGCCGAGGAACCACCGCAGCAATGAACAGCGACAGCGACCTTCAGATCGCCGGCGACATCCTTGAGGTCCAGCACCTCCTGCAGCCCGCCCGCGAGCACCCCTCCACCGTCTCCGAATTCGTCGGCCTGGCCCGCTCCATCGCGGCCGACCGCGCCCGGTGGGCGGGAATCGTCCAGTACGACTCCGCCTCCCGCTGGTACCACCGCCTGCACCAGGGCCCCGGCTACGAGGTGTGGCTGCTCAGCTGGGTGCCCGGGCAGGGCAGCGGGCTCCACGACCACGGCCTCTCCGCCGGCGTACTGACGGTCCTGGAAGGCGAGTTGACCGAGCGCACCGAGCGCGGGGCACGGTCGCTCGGCGCGGGCGCGCAGCGTGCCTTCGCCCCGGGGTACGTCCACGAAGTGGTCAACGATTCGCTCGAACCGGCCGTGAGTCTGCACATCTACTACCCGGGCCTGACCGAGATGCCGATGCACGCCACGCAAAGCGCCCCGACGGCCGTGGACGCCGTACCCGCCTGACAAACTGCTGTGCATGCGCATTGTTGTTCTGGCCGGTGGCATCGGCGGTGCCCGCTTCCTTCGCGGCCTCAAGCAGGCCGCGCCCGACGCGGACATCACGGTGATCGGCAACACGGGTGATGACATCCATCTGTTCGGGCTGAAGGTCTGCCCCGACCTCGACACCGTGATGTACACCCTCGGCGGTGGCATCAACGAGGAACAGGGCTGGGGGCGTACCGACGAGACCTTCCAGGTCAAGGAAGAGCTCGCGGCGTACGGCGTGGGCCCCGAGTGGTTCGGGCTCGGCGACCGCGACTTCGCGACCCACATCGTCCGTACGCAGATGCTCGGCGCGGGCTATCCGCTCAGCGCGGTCACCGAGGCGCTCTGCGCCCGCTGGCAGCCGGGCGTGCGGCTGCTCCCCATGTCCGACGACCGGGTCGAGACGCATGTCGCCGTCGAGATGGACGGCGAGAGCAAGGCGATCCACTTCCAGGAGTTCTGGGTGAAGCTGCGCGCCTCCGTCGAGGCGCGGGCGGTCGTGCCGGTCGGGGCGGAGCAGGCCAAGCCGGCCCCGGGGGTGCTGGAGGCCATCGGCGCCGCCGATGTCATCGTCTTCCCGCCGTCGAACCCGGTGGTGTCCATCGGCACGATCCTCGCCGTGCCCGGGATCCGCGAGGCCATCGCCGAGGCGGGGGTGCCGGTCGTCGGCCTGTCCCCCATCGTCGGGGACGCGCCCGTGCGGGGTATGGCGGACAAGGTGCTCGCCGCTGTGGGCGTCGAGTCGACGGCGGCTGCCGTGGCCCAGCACTACGGTTCGGGGCTGCTGGACGGGTGGCTGGTCGACACGGTGGACGCCGGTGCGGTCGGCGAGGTCGAGGCGGCGGGGATCCGCTGCCGGGCGGTGCCGCTGATGATGTCGGACGTGGACGCGACCGCCGAGATGGCCCGGCAGGCGCTGGATCTGGCCGAGGAGGTACGGGCGTGAGTGCTGTGCCCGGGGCCGGGGACGCGGTCGGGGTCGGCGAGGGCGTGGGCGGTTCGCCCACGGCCGTGCCTTCTTTTCGTGTGTGGGCCGTGGGCGGGATGCCCGAGGTGCGGGCCGGTGACGATCTCGCCAAGCTGATCGCCGCCGCCGAGCCGGGGCTCGTCGACGGTGATGTCCTGCTCGTCACCTCGAAGATCGTCTCCAAGGCGGAGGGCCGGATCGTCGAGGCCGCGGACCGTGAGGCCGCCATCGACGCCGAGACCGTGCGGGTCGTGGCCCGGCGCGGGACGCTGCGGATCGTGGAGAACCGGCAGGGTCTGGTCATGGCCGCCGCCGGGGTCGACGCGTCCAACACGCCCGCCGGGACCGTGCTGCTGCTGCCCGAGGACCCCGACGCCTCGGCCCGGGCCGTCCGGGACGGGCTGCGGGACATCCTCGGCGTGGAGGTCGGCGTCGTCGTCACGGACACCTTCGGGCGACCCTGGCGCAACGGGCTGACCGATGTCGCGATCGGTGCGGCGGGCGTGCGGGTGCTGGACGATCTGCGGGGCGGGACGGACGCGTACGGCAACCCGCTCAGCGCCACGGTCGTGGCCACGGCGGACGAGCTGGCCTCGGCCGGGGACCTGGTCAAGGGCAAGGCGGAGGGGCTGCCGGTGGCGGTGGTCCGGGGGCTGTCGCATGTGGTTGCCTCCGGCGGGGGCGATGAGCCCGGTGCTCGTGCGCTCGTGCGGAGTGCCGCCGATGACATGTTCCGGCTGGGGACGTCCGAGGCCGTACGGGAAGCGGTGACGCTGCGGCGTACGGTGCGCGAGTTCAGCGACGAGGCGGTGGATCCGGGGGCGGTGCGGCGCGCTGTCGCGGCTGCCGTCACCGCGCCGGCGCCTCATCACACGACGCCGTGGCGGTTCGTGCTGCTGGAGTCCCCCGAGTCGCGGACGCGGCTGCTCGATGCGATGCGGGATGCGTGGATCGAGGATCTGCGGCGCGACGGGAAGAGCGAGGAGTCCATCGCGAAGCGGGTGCGGCGGGGGGATGTGCTGCGGAACGCGCCGTATCTGGTGGTGCCGTGCATGGTGATGGACGGCTCGCACACGTACGGGGACGAGCGGCGGGACACCGCGGAGCGCGAGATGTTCGTGGTCGCGGCGGGGGCCGGAGTGCAGAACTTCCTGGTGGCGTTGGCGGGTGAGCGGTTGGGGTCGGCGTGGGTGTCCTCGACGATGTTCTGCCGGGATGTGGTGCGGGGGGTGCTTTCGCTGCCGTCTTCGTGGGAGCCGTTGGGGGCGGTGGCTGTGGGGCATGCGGTGGGGGTGGCTCGGGAGCGGGTCGCTCGGGAGGCGGAGGACTTTCTCACCGTGCGGTGAGGGGCGGGCCGCTGCGTGGAGGCTGGGCGCGGTGGGCCGCTGCGCGGGGCCTGTTCCCCTACCCATCCCCAAGCTCTCAACTTCGTTCGAGCAGGGGAGACCCCACTCTTCCCGAAACCGGGGCGCTGCCCCGGGCCCCTTTTGTCCTCAAGCGCCGGACGGGCTGGGGGGCGGGGGTCGTGCGCCGGGCGCCCTTTGTCTCAAGCGCCGACCGGCTGGATTCGGGGCGCTGCCCCGGACCCCGCTCCTCAAGCGCCGGAGGGGCTGAAAGAGCTAGCGCCGGAACGCTTAAGGGCTAGGCGGCAGAGGGGCTGAAAATGCCCTACAGGTTCACGATGTCGCCCGGGGTCATTCTTGGGGCTCGGCGGGGTGGGGTGTGGCCCGAGAGGAGGATCAGGCGGGTCGCTCGGTGGCGTTGGCCCTCGTACGGGGTCAGCAACCTCAGCATCTCCTCGTCGTCCGCGTCCCGGTTGTCCGCCAGGGCGTGGCCCACGATGCCCGGGAGGTGTACGTCGCCGACCGTGACCGCGTCCGCCGCGCCGTTCGAGCGCTGGAGGGTCTCCGCCGAGGTCCAGGGGCCGATCCCCGGGATCAGTTGCAGGCGGGCGTGGGCCTCGGGCAGGGGCATCGTCGCCGCCTCCTCCAGGCGGCGGGCCACGCGTACCGCGCGCATGATCGTGGACGAGCGTTTGGCGTCGACGTTCGCCTTGTGCCATTCCCAGGACGGGATCATCGCCCAGCCGCGCGGGTCCGGCATGACGTGCAGGCCCAGGTCGGTGGTGGGGCCCGGGGCCGGGGTTCCGAAACGGCGGACCAGGAGGCGCCAGGCGCGGTATGCCTCGTCCGTCGTGACCTTCTGCTCCAGGATGGACGGGATCAGGGATTCCATGACCAGGCCCGTGCGGAGAAGTCGCAGGCCCGGGCGGCGGTGGCGGATCAGGGCGAGCAGGCGGTGGCGGGGGACGAAGGCGTCCGGGTCGTCCTCCGCGCCCAGGAGTGCGGGGAGGCCGTCCAGCAGCCAGTTCGCGCCGGGGCCCCAGGCCGTCGCCGCGACCCGGTCGCCGCGCGCCGCGACGCGCAGGGTGCCGGGGCCTTCCGGCGTGCGGGTCGCCCGCCAGAACGTACCGCCCGCGACCATCCGGAACGTGGGGTCCGCCGGGCCCCGGCGCAGCGGGCCCAGCACCAGGCGGAGGTCCAGTGGGCCCGGTGGGGTCCACTCCCGGGTCAGCGGCGGGCCGTCGGGCGGGGAGGACGGACGTGCCGGGCGCACCGGGCCCGCGGCCGCCTGCCGGGGCAGAGCCGCTCGTGCGGTGCGGGGGGCGAATCGTCCTGCCACAGTGGGCCTCGGTGTGTTCCTGGTGCGGGCGGAGGTCGGGTGGGGGCGGGTGGGGTGGGGGCGGGTCCTTCGAGGGTACGGGTAGCGGGGCTGCTACTGGTCCGATGAGAAGTCGGCTACTGGTCCGAGGAGAAGCGGACCGAGCCGTCCGGCAGGGTCGCCCCGCACCAGATCCTGATCCCGTCGCGCAGTTCGTTGTCCGCGCCCACGTGCGCCCGGTCGCCGATGACCGCGCCCGCCAGCACCGTACGGCTGCCGATCCTCGCGCCCGCCCCGACCAGGGAATCCGTGATGACTGTGTTCGGTTCGACGATCGCGTTCTCCAGGATCGTCGAGCCCTCTATCCGCGCGCCCGCACCGATCTCCGCGCCGGCGCCGACCACCGTGCCGCCGGTCAGTTTGGCGTCGGGGGCGACCCTGGCCGTCGGCAGGACCAGGCGGTCGCCGCAGCGGCCGGGGACCGCCGGGGACGGGGCGCGGCCCAGGACCAGGTCGGCGGAGCCGCGGACGAAGGCGCCCGGGGTGCCGAGGTCCAGCCAGTACGTGGAGTCGACCATGCCCTGGAGGTGGGCGCCGGAGGCGAGCAGGCCGGGGAAGGTCTCGCGCTCGACGGAGACCGGGCGACCGGCCGGGATCGTGTCGATGACCGAGCGCCGGAAGATGTACGCCCCGGCGTTGATCTGGTCGGTGACGATCTCCTCCGGCGTCTGCGGCTTCTCCAGGAACGCCGTGACCCGGCCGGTCGCGTCGGTCGGCACCAGGCCGAAGGCGCGCGGATCCTCCACCCGGGTCAGGTGGAGGGAGACATCCGCCCCGGAGACGGTGTGCGAGGTGACCAGGGCCCGGATGTCGAGCCCGGTCAGGATGTCGCCGTTGAAGATCAGGACCGGTTCGTCCGGTCCCGAGGACAGCTTCGGCGCGACGTTGCGGATGGCTCCGCCGGTGCCGAGCGGCTCCTGCTCGGTGACGTACTCGATGTGCAGGCCGAGCGAGGAGCCGTCGCCGAAGTACGGCTCGAAGACCTCGGCCAGGTAGGACGTGGCGAGCACGATGTGCTCCACCCCGGCCGCCCTGGCCCGCGCCAGCTGGTGGGTGAGGAAGGGAACCCCCGCCGCCGGGACCATCGGCTTCGGGGTGTGCACCGTGAGCGGGCGCAGCCGGGTGCCTTTGCCACCGACCAGGAGAATCGCTTCTTTTGCCTCTGTCACAGCACCGTCTCTGCTTCCTGCTGGGGCCTGGCCGGGGTTTCGTGGCTGGCCAGTCTAAGCAGACCGGTCGGACATGCCCCGGTCAGCGGCCCTGCAGTTTGGCGGAGCTGGTCCGGGCCGTGCCGAGCTTCTTGTAGAGACGCGCTCCGGGGCATTCGGTTGCGAAGCCGTCCCGATGGCCCGAGATGACGTTCATCTTGACCTTCACGCCCGCTTTGTACTTGTTGCTGCCGCCGGAGACGAGCGTCACCTTCCCCTTGGGGTTGGCTCCGAACAGTCCGAGCTTCCAGGCGGTGAGCTTGGAGACGGCGGTCACCGCGGCGGCGGGCGGGTTGGTGGAGGAGTAGGAGCCGAGGACCGCGATCCCCATGGTGTTGGAGTTGAAGCCCAGCGTGTGCGCTCCGAGGACCGCCTTCGTGACGCCGCCGGCCCGGCCCTCGTAGATGTTTCCGCACTTGTCGACGGCGAAGTTGTAGCCGAAGTCGCGCCAGCCGCTGCTCTTGACGTGGTAGCGGTAGATGGAGCGGAGCACCGAGGGGGCCTGCTTGCAGGTGTAGTTGTTCCCGGTCGCGCTGTGGTGCACGAAGGCCGCCTTGACAGTCTTGGTGTACGCGAACTGGCGCTCGCGGAGCTTCTCGTCCGCACCCCAGCCCTTACGGGTGACGATCTTCGGGCGGGGTCCGATGTACGGCTTCGCCGCGGGTGCGACGTTCGCCGCCTCCTCCGTCTCCGCCTTGGTCAGCGCGGGGATGACGGACGCACCGAGCGGTGCCAGCTCCGCGTTGACGGCCGAGGCCGCCTCGGACTCGGCCGTGAGCACCTCCGGCACGACCGCCGGTGTCGTGATGGGCGGGGACGGGTTGACGGCGAACGTCGCCGCGGTAGCGGTCCGGCCGACGGGGGCGGCGCGCGCGGGCTCGGGGGCCGGTTCGGTGGCGGGGTCCTGGTCGGGGGCGGGGTCCGGGCCGGGGTCGACGAGTTCGAGGCTCAGCCCGTCGGGCAGCGGTGCGGCTTCGGAGCGGTTCTGCGGATCGGCCGGCTCCGGTCGTACGCGTACCTCCACGCCGTCCGATGCGCCGACCCAGAGGGGGGCGGTCGCCCCGCGCACGGTGCCGGAGGACCGCTCGTCGCTGCCGAGGTCGGCGGCGTGTTCGGCGTTGTGGGTCTCGACGTCCTGCCAGCCGGACCAGCTCGTGGAGCCGGTCGCGCGGGTGCGGATCTGGACCGTGCCGTGCAGTTCGGCTTCGGCGTCGTCCCAGACGACGCCCACCAGGGAGAACGGCCGGGCGTCGCGCTGGGCCAGGCCCTGGCCGGCCGCCGCGCCCGCGCCGGCGACCCGGTCGGACGGTGCCGCGAGGGGCTCCAGGGGCAGGGACTGTGTCGAGCCCGCGAGCTCGGCCGCGCGGGGCTGGGCGGCCTGGGACGCGGCCGCGCGGGATCCGGCCGCCCGGGGATCGGCCGCCCGGGACTCGGCGGCGCGGGTTTCGGCCGCGGGAGATACTGCCGCGGGGAACTCGGCGGCCCGTGCCGAAGGCGGGCCGGACCCCGGTGACTCGGGGGACAGGGAAGGCGGCCGGGCGGAGGAGTGCGCGGCCGGGGCGGACAGGGCGGGGGCGGCGAGCGGCAGGGTGAGGGCCGCCGCGCAGGTGACGCCGACTGAGGTGACCAATAGTGCACGCATACGTACGATCGTTGCCATACCGTGACGAGTCCGGCTACCGGGACATCCGCCACGACATGACGCACCGTCTGCCGAACCGGTGTACGTGACACCCGTTCAGCCCGCCCCGTACCGCGTCCCCGCGTACGCTTGCGCGGATGAACTCCAGCGACCGCACCCCTGCCGACCTGCTGCGATCCGCCCTCGCCGCGGACCCGGCCCGCCCCCTGGTCACCTTCTACGACGACGCCACCGGAGAACGCGTCGAACTGTCGGTGGCCACCTTCGCCAATTGGGTGGCCAAGACCGCCAATCTGCTCCAGGGCGACCTCGCCGCCGAGCCGGGCGACCGGCTCGCCCTGCTGCTCCCCGCGCACTGGCAGTCCGCGGTCTGGCTGCTCGCCTGTTCCTCCGTCGGGGTCGTCGCCGACGTCCAGGGCGACCCGGCCGCCGCCGACCTCGTCGTGACCGGCCCCGACACCCTGGAGCGGGCGCGGGCCTGCCGGGGCGAGCGGGTCGCGCTCGCGCTGCGTCCGCTGGGTGGCCGGTTCCCGCAGGCTCCGGACGGGTTCTCGGACTACGCGGTGGAGGTGCCGAGCCAGGGCGACCGCTTCGCGCCGTTCGCTCCGGTGGACGCCGACGCCCCCGCGCTGGCCGTCGGCGGGGTGGAGCTGACGGGTGCGCAGCTCGTCGCCAAGGCCCGCGAGGACGCCGGCGCCCTCGGGCTCGTACCGGGATCCCGGCTGCTCACCGGGCATACGTACGACACCTGGGACGGGCTGAGCGCCGGGCTCTTCGCGCCCCTGGCGGCCGGTGGGTCCGTGGTGCTGTGCCGCCACCTCGGGCAGCTCGACGCGGACGGGCTGGCCAAGCGGACCGAGAGCGAGCGGGTCACCAACACCGCGGTATGACAAGCGCGCAGAGGTCCACCCGTCCGGCCCACAGCGGGCCGAGTCCTCGGTAATCGGCACCGGAGCGGGTAGATGATCGGGCGGTACAGACCACTCTCCTGGCCGTGCACAACCAAGCGTGAGTTTCAGCCGTCTACTCCTGCGACCGGCGGCCCCTCGCGCCGCCGAACGTGAAGGATGGACGCAGACGTGACCGACAGTGCTGGCCCGCCGTCCGACCCGGACCACTCGGCCGGGGACAAGCCGCAGGGCAGGTCGCAGGAAGAGTCCGGGCCCGAGGGTTCGACCTCGGAAGACTTGGCGCCGGAGGTCGGGGCTGCCGAGGGCGCGACCCCGGAGGGCGTGACACCGGAAGGCGGGGCTCCCGAGGGCGGGGCCCCGCAGGACAGTACGCCGAAGGGTGACGATCGGCGGGAGGAGACCCCGGCCGCCGACGAACCCCGGAAGGCCGAAAGCGACGGGCCCGCCGAAAGCGCCGGGGCGGGCACAAGCAATGGCGCCGCCCAGACCCGCACCGAGGCCGAGAGCGCCCCCGCCGAGACCCGCACCGAGGCCGAAGGCGGGCCCGCCGGCCCTGCCGAAGGCGCCCCCGCCGACAGTGACCCCCCGAAGAGCGGCGGGGGCGTGCAGACCTGGGCCGACCGGCCCAAGAACGGCGTCGTCGCCGCGCGCAGGCGTCACTGGCTGCGCTGGACCGCGCTCGCCGCCTCGTTCCTCGTCCTCGTCGCCGCGGGGGTCGGCTGGTGGATGTACAAGAAGCTCGACGGGAACATCACCACCGACACGAGCGCCGCCGCCGAGCTCAAGGCGTACGAGAAGGAGCGGCCGACGCCGATCGTCATGGACGCCCAGAACATCCTGCTCATCGGGTCCGACAGCCGGGCCGGGGACAATCGCAAGTACGGGCGGGACGACGGCGGGAGCCAGCGCTCCGACACCACGATCCTGCTGCACCTCGCGGCGGACCGGAAGAGCGCGACGGCCGTGTCCCTCCCCCGCGACCTGATGGTGGAGATCCCCAGCTGCCGCACCGGGGACGACAAGAAGTCGCGGGAGCAGTTCACCCAGTTCAACACGGCGTTCGAGCTCGGCGGCACCGCGTGCACGATCCGGACCGTGGAGCGGATGACCGGCATCCGCATCGATCACCACATGGTCGTCGACTTCAACGGCTTCAAGGACATGGTCGACGCGGTGGACGGGGTCAAGATCTGCCTCAAGGAGCCGATCGACGACAAGGACGCCCACCTGGAGCTTCCTGCCGGCCCGCAGACGCTGAACGGGGAGCAGGCCCTCGGTTACGTACGGGCGCGCAAGTCCCTCGGCAACGGCAGCGACACCGAACGCATGGAGCGCCAGCAGCAGTTCCTCGGCGCCCTCGTCAACAAGATGCAGAGCAACGGCGTCCTGCTCAACCCGACGCGGCTCTACCCGGTGCTGGACGCGGCCACCAAGTCGCTGACCACCGACCCGGGGCTGGACTCGCTGCGCGACCTGTACGACCTGGTGCGCGGGATGCGCAACGTACCGACCGAGCAGGTGCAGTTCCTGACCGTGCCCCGGCAGCCGTACCGTAACAACCCCAACCGGGACGAACTCGTCGAACCGGACGCAGGGGACCTGTTCAAGCAACTCCGCGAGGACAAGCCCGTCGCCGTGGTCCCTGCAGATGAACTCGAAGAGGCGGAACGGGCGCAGGAAAGCGGGCAGGACGGGAAGCCGGACGACGCCGGGTCCGAAAGTCCGACACCCACACCCACCTATTCGGGTTCGAGTGCTGCGGACGACCTGTGCAAGCAGTAAAGCAATTGCCAAGACACCGAACACAATCGACGCGTAATGGGAAGTATGCCCGGTTGTAAGGGGCGTGGAATGTGTCACGCACGTCGCTCGACGCGGAATCGGCCGGATAGTGTGACGCGATCCGGTGCTTCCGGCCGCCAGGTCGTGCACTGCTGGAGCGAAGGAACGAGCGCCCTGCCGGGGGAGGGCGCCTCGCGTGGCACCGACGGAGGACGCAGGAAACCGTGGACGCGCACAGTCGTGGACGGGCGGACGATATCGACCCCGCCGACCAGTGGGTACTCAACCCGCACACCGGTAATTACGAATTGCGACTGGACCACTCCACAGGGGAGTCGAGCAGCCCTTCGCGTACGGCCACGGCCGAGGAGACGGGCCGCCGCAGCAGCACCCGGACCGGCTCGTCCCGTGAGGGTTCCGGACGCCGGGGGGCCCGGGAGGGCGGTGCCGCGCCGCGCCGCGAGGTGCCGGGTCAGCGCAGCCGCCGCAGCTCCCAGGGGGCGCGGGGAGCCGCCGAGCCGCCGACGTCCGGCCGCCGGAAGCGCAAGCCCAAGAAGTCGCGCAAGAAGAAGGCGCTGCTGTGGACGGGCGGGGTGATGGCGTTCGTCGTGGTGGGCACCTCGATCGGCGCGTACGTCCTGTATCAGCAGCTCAACGGGAACATCGACTCCATCGATGTGGGTGACGCAGGCAGCAAGAACGTCGTCAGCGACGGCCCGATGAACATCCTGGTCATCGGCACCGACAAGCGCACCGGCAAGGGCAACGAGGGGTACGGCGACAAGGGCAGCGAGGGCCACGCCGACACCACCATCCTGTTCCACGTCTCCGAGGACCGGACCAACGCGACGGCGATGAGCATCCCGCGCGACCTGATGACCGAGATCCCCGAGTGCGAGGCGAAGGATCAGGACGGCGCCGACGTCACCATCCCCGGCACCCCGAACGAACGCTTCAACACCAGCCTCGGCCAGAACGGCCGTAACCCCGGCTGCACCATGAAGACGGTCGAGAACATCACCGGCCTCAAGCCGGACCACTTCATGATGGTCGACTTCAACGCGGTCAAGGAGCTGACCACCGCGGTCGGCGGCGTCGAGGTCTGCATGGCCAAGCCGGTCGACGACCCGAAGTCCCATCTGAAGCTGCCGCAGGGCAAGTCGGAGGTTCAGGGCGAGCAGGCGCTGGCTCTCCTGCGTACCCGGCACAGCTTCGGCAACGAGAGCGACCTCGACCGGATCAAGGTGCAGCAGCAGTTCCTCGCCTCGATGATCCGCGAGATGAAGTCGAGCGACACCCTGACCAACCCGAAGAAGCTGTACAAGCTGGCCGACGCCGCCACCAACGCGCTGACCGTCGACTCCGCCATCGGCGACGCGCAGAAGCTGATGACGCTCGCCCAGGAGATCTCCAAGGTCGACACGAAGAACATCACCTTCCTCACGATGCCGGTCATCGACAACCCGGCCGAGCCGAAGCCCATCACCGTGGTCGTGGACCCGGTCAAGGGCGAGCAGCTCTTCGCGATGATGCGCTCGGACACCTCGCTGACCGAGGTGAAGCAGAAGGAGAAGGCCGCCAAGGGCAAGCAGGCGGCCCTGCTCAAGGGCCCGAAGGCCGAGCCCGCCGACGTACGCGTGGACGTCCTCAACGGCGGCGACGTCCCCGGTGCGGCGGGTTCGACCGTCACCTGGCTGCAGAACGAGCAGGGGGTGCTGAAGTCCGCCAACAAGGCCAACGCACCCGAGAAGATCAAGAAGACGACGCTGGAGTACGCGCCCAACCAGGCCGATCAGGCCCGGGCGCTCGCCGAGATGATGGGGCTTCCCGCAACGGCCATGAAGCAGGGCACCGCCGACGCCGAGGGGCTTGAGGCGATGGTGCTCACGCTGGGGGCGGACTTCAAGGGCGCGGGACAGCTCATCACCGGGCCGGCGAAGGCTCCGGAAGGCGTCGAGCAAGCGAGCGCCGACAAGGCGGTATGCGCCAAGTGACACCGGGTCACCGGGCCGCAGCGGAAATCTGAACAGCATGGGGGGTCCGGTGGGACGGAGCAGCATGTCCGGGGAGGGGACGCGATCACGCGTCCGCCGCTCCGGTCGACTCGACCGCGACGAAAGCCCGCACGGGGCCGACGGTGACCGGCCGGGGGGCGGCGAGGGCGCGCCGGGGGGCCGCCGGGCCGCGAAGGGCCGGCGCGGCAGCGGAGGCTCCGGAGGTGCCGCGCGGGGGCGCAGCAGCCGCCGGGCGCCCAAGAGCGGCAAGCGGCGGGTGCTCCGCTGGAGCGCCTCCGTGCTCGCCGTGCTCATACTCGTCACCGGCGGCGCCGGTTACGTCTACTACGAGTACCTCAACAGCAACATCAGGAAAGAGGATCTGACCCTCGGCGACAAGCAGATGGCCGACCACAAGGCCAACGCCGCCGGGCAGACCCCGCTCAACATCCTGCTCATCGGTTCCGACGCCCGGGACTCCAAGGCCAACCAGAAGCTGGGCGGCGCGAAGGAGACCTTCGGGGCCCCGCCGCTCGCCGACGTACAGATGCTGCTCCACCTCTCCGCGGACCGCAGCAATCTGTCCGTCATCAGCATGCCGCGCGACACCATGGTGAAGATGCCGAAGTGCACGGCCCCGGACGGCGAGGTCTTCCCGGCCAGCCAGGGGGACGTGCAGACCAACGAGAGCCTGGGGCGCGGCGGTCCGGGGTGCACGGTGGCCACCTGGTACGAGCTGACCGGGATCCGGATCGACCACTTCATGATGATCGACTTCGCGGGTGTGGTGTCCATGGCCGACGCCATCGGCGGCGTCCCGGTCTGTGTCGACGCCAACATCCACTCGCGCAGCGCCGACGGCAAGGGCTCCGGGCTGAAGCTGGAGAAGGGCACCACGTCCATCCAGGGCGAGCAGGCCCTCCAGTGGCTGCGCACCCGGTACGGCTTCGAGGACAACACCGACCTGGGGCGGGCCAAGGCCCAGCACCAGTACATGAACTCGATGGTGCGTCAGCTGCGCAAGGGCACCAAGCTCACCGACCCGGCGAAGCTGATGAACCTCGCCGAGGCGGCCACCAAGGCGCTGACGGTCGACAAGGGGCTGGACACGGTCAAGAAGCTCTACGACCTGGCCGAGGAGTTCAAGAAGGTCCCGACGAAGCGCATCACGATGTCGACCATGCCGAACGTGTACGGCACCGGCGTCAACAACGGGCGGGTGTACCCGAAGGCGGGCGACGCCGAGCAGTTGTTCCGGATGGTGCGGGACGACGTACCGCTGGACGGCAAGGCCTCCAAGCGGAAGAAGCAGGAGGAGCCCAAGGACTCGTCCGCGCCGGTCGGCGAGATCGCCGTCTCCGTACGGAACGGGACCGCCACCGACGCGCTCGGCCCGGCCTCGGGGCGGGCCGGTGACGTGGCGGACCAGCTGAAGAACGCGGGCTTCGGGCGGACCAGCGTCGACGCGAACAACGTGACCGGGGCGGCGCGGACCGGGATCCTGTATCCGAGCGCGGACCTGGAGGGCGACGCACAGGCGGTCGCCAAGGCGCTCGGGATTCCGCTGTCGCAGGTGAAGAGGTCCACCGACGTCTCGGGGATCTCGCTCGCGGTGGGCGCGGACTGGCGCGAGGACGGGGCGTATCCGGTGTCCAAGGGCACGGAGAAGACCCCGGAGTCGGCGGGCGCCCTCAACGGCGAGGAGGAGGGGGCCTGCATGAAGGTCAACCCGAACTACACCTGGTGACCCCGTAGCGGCACGCGCAGGCGACGAAGGGCCCCGACGCCGAGCATCGGAACCCCTCTCGTACGTCGTCGTCTCAGACGGTCTCGCTGCTGCCGGTCATCGCCGGGCGGCGGCTCGCGATGACGCGCTTGGCCAGGGACCGGGGGCTGGTGAGGAAGCCGAAGCCCCAGCACATGTGCATGGTCGCCAGCGCCACCGGGATCTGGGCGCGGGCCTTCAGCGAGAGGCCCTTGCCGGCGGGCAGCGAGCCGGCGACGATCGCGGCCACGTAACCGCCCGGGACGACCAGGGCCCACGGGGTGACGGCCGCGCCGAGGACCAGGCCCGCCGCGATGGCGACGACGGCGGTCGGCGGGGCCAGGTAGCGGAGGTTGATCGAGCCGGCGTGGTAGCGGGCGACGACGTGGCGCCAGCGGCCGTAGTCCTTGTACTGCTTGGCGAGCGCCTTGACCGTGGGGCGCGGGCGGTACTGGACCTTCAGCTCGGGCGAGAACCAGATCAGCCCGCCGGCCTCGCGGATGCGGAAGTTCAGCTCCCAGTCCTGGGCGCGGATGAACTCGACGTTGTAGCCCTCCGCCCGCTCCAGGGCCTCGCGGCGGAAGACGCCGAGGTAGACGGTCTCGGCCGGGCCGGCCTGGCCGCCGGTGTGGAAGGCCGCGTTGCCGACGCCGATCTTCGAGGTCATCGCGGCGGCGACGGCCTCCTCCCAGGCGTTCTCGCCCTCGGCGTGCATGATGCCGCCGACGTTCTGTGCGCCGGTCTCCTCCAGGAGGCGGACGGCGGTCGCGATGTAGTTCGGCGAGAGCATGCCGTGGCCGTCGACGCGGACGACGATCGGATGGCGGGAAGCCTTGATCGCCGCGTTGAGGGCGGCGGGGGTGCGGCCGGTGGGGTTGGGCACGGTGTGGACCCTGGGGTCCTCGGCGACCAGCTCGGCGGCGATCTCGTCCGTCCGGTCGGCGGAGGGGCCGAGCGCGATCACGACCTCCATCTCACCGGGGTACTCCTGCTCCAGGATGTGCCGGACCGAGTTCCTGAGATGGCGTTCCTCGTTGAGCACCGGCATGATCACGGAGACGGCGGGGTACTGCGCGGCAGACATGTGGTCCTCGGGTGGTCCTCGGGGGCGCCGGGGGTTCCGCGCCGCAGGCGGCGGGCGCCCCGGGAGACGGCGTTATTCGGCCGCCACGTTACCGCGAATGGGGGACACCGGTGCGCGCCGCCGGGTCGCGGGCCGGAGCGGAGATCGTATGGGCCTACCGTGCGATGGTCCCCCTTGCACCGCAGAGGTGTCTCTCCCGCACCCCGGAGGTGTCGCCCCCCGTGCCCACGCCGCAGCGACCGCAGCGCCCGCCGCAGCCCCGCGCCACTCCCCCACGCCGCCGCCCGCCGCAGGGCACCCGGCCGGTCCGCCGCCGCAAGCAGGACGAGCGGCCGCGCTGGGGGATGCGGGTGGCCACCGGTCTGTCGGTGCTGGTGCTGGGGGCGGGTGGGATCGGTCACGCGATCGTGAGCAGCCTGGAGGGCGGGATCGGCCGGGTCGACCCGTTCAAGGACATGAAGAACCGTCCCGAGGGCGGCAACGGTACGAATCTGCTGCTCGTCGGCACCGACGGCCGGGACACGATCACCAAGGCCGAGAAGCAGAAGTACAAGCTCGGCGGCGCGCCCTGCCACTGCACGGACACGATCATGCTGGTCCATCTGTCGGCCGACCGGCAGCGGGCGAGCGTGGTCAGCCTCCCCCGGGACAGTTACGCCGAGATGCCCGCGCACACCGACCGCACCACGGGCAAGCGTCACGAGAGCCACCCGGTGAAGCTGAACGCCGCGTACGCGGAGGGCGGGCCCACGCTGACCGTGCAGACGGTCGAGAACATGACCAAGGTCAAGATCGACCACTATCTGGAGGTCGACTTCACCAGCTTCATGAAGACGGTGGACGCGGTGGGCGGGGTGAAGATCTGCACGGCGCGGCCGATGAAGGACTCGTACACCGGTCTGGACCTGACCGCGGGTACGCATGAGCTGGACGGCGGCCAGGCGCTCCAGTACGTGCGCTCGCGCCATGTGGACGTGGCCGCCGACCTGGGCCGGATGGAGCGCCAGCAGAAGTTCATGGCGGCCCTGATCAAACAGGCGACGGGCAGCGGGGTGCTGCTGAACCCTGTGAAGTTCCAGCAGGTCTCGGCCTCGGTGCTCAGTTCGGTCCGGGCCGACAAGGGCTTCGGTACGGAGCAGATGCTGGCGCTCGGCAAGGCGATGAAGGGCTTCGGTCCTGCCTCGTCGGAGTTCGCGTCCGTGCCCATCGGCAACCCCAGCTTCCCGGTCAAGGGCATCGGCTCGACGGTGCAGTGGGACGCGAAGAAGGCGGAGAAGCTGTTTCAGGCCCTGCGCGAGGACAAGCCGCTGGCCCCGGCCGCGCCGAAGCCGGCGGCCGGAGCGGAAAAGGCCCCGGCCACGCTGGTGGACGTGGCACCGAAGGAGGTCGGGGTGCAGGTCTACAACGGAACCCCGAAGGCCGGGCTCGGCCGGACCGTGGACGAGGCGCTGCGGGCGACCGGGTTCGCCACCACCGAGGCCCCGCTCAACGGGGAGGTGCGGGAGCTGAAGCGGACGCTCGTGGAGTACGACCCGCGCTGGGACCGGTCGGTGAAGACCCTGGCCACGGCGCTGCCCGGAAGCGAGCTGAAGGCGGTGGAGGGCCAGGGCCCGCAGATGAAGGTGACGGTGGGCTCGGACTTCACGAAGGTGCAGCGGGTGAAGGCGGAAAGCCGGGACACGGGCGAGTTCTCCCCGGTGACGGGCGACGAGGTGGTGTGCCCGTAGGGCCGTGACCGGGCGGCCATGACCGGACGGGGCCCGGGGTGGCTGCCTGGCCGGATTCAGTCGTCGATGCCGTCGGCGGCGCGCTTGTCGCGCAGTTCCTTGATCGCCCGGCGGCGGGCGAGCCGGTGGGTACGCCGGATCTGCGCCTCCTGGTAGCGCCGGTTGTCACGCTCGGTCTCGGGGATCACCGGCGGTACGCGGCGCGGCTTGCCGTCCCCGTCGACAGCGGCGAAGACCAGATAGGCGCTGCCGACCTGCTGGGCGGGGGTCGACTCGTTCCAGCGCTCCGCCATCACGCGGACACCGACCTCCATCGAGGAGCGGCCGGTCCAGTTGACCTGGGCCTTCACATGGACGAGGTCACCGACGCGGACCGGCTCCAGAAAGACCATCTCGTCCATCGACGCGGTCACGGCGGGCCCGCCGGAGTGCCGGCCGGCCACCGCGCCCGCGGCGTCGTCGACCAGTTTCATGATCACGCCACCGTGCACCGTGCCGAGGAGATTGGTGTCGCTGCCGGTCATGATGTGGCTGAGGGTGGTCCGGGACGCCGCGGTCGGCTTGCCCGGAATCTCACCCTCCGGCCGGTTGGCCGGATCTGTTACGTCAGTGGCCTGATCTGTCATACCGTCCACCTTATGCGGGTGCCGTGCTCCCGCAGAATGCATCAGGTTCGCAACAGCCCTGGTGCGATTTCCCTTACACCCTGTAGTAGCCGTGGGCCGGGACGGCACACTGGTCGGATGAACGATTGGCCCGATCGACGGACCGGCGACCGCAGCGAACGCTACGGGCGGGGCAGTGCCAGCCCCCAGCCCGAGAGCGCGCGGGCGATGCCGCACATCCAGCGCCGCCCGTCCCAGCCCCGTACCCCGCAGCGGCCGCAGGTGCCGCCGCAGAGCCAGGGGTACGACGACCGGTACCAGGACGGCGGCTACGGCAACAGCCCCGAGCCCGGATACGACAGCGGCTACAACACGGGGCAGGTCTACGGCTCGGGCAGCGGCGGCTCCGACGGCCGGGGCGGCGGTGGCCGTCGCGGCGGCGGTGACGGGGGTTACGTCCAGGGCCGCCCGGCCCCGGACTGGCGGCGCCGGATCAAGCTCGGCGCGCTGACCCTGGTGGTCGTGGTGCTCGCGGTCTCGATCTCGACGTACTTCTGGGCCGACTCGAAGCTGAAGCGCGAGGTGGACCTCGCCAAGGTCATCGACCGGCCGGAGTCCGGCGACGGCACGAACTACCTGATCGTCGGGTCCGACAGCCGGGAGGGCATGTCGGACGAGGAGAAGAAGCGGCTGCGCACCGGCTCGGCCGAGGGCAAGCGCACCGACTCGATGATGATCCTGCACGACGGCTCCAGCGGCCCGACGCTGATCTCGCTGCCGCGCGACTCCAACGTCGAGATCCCGACCTTCAAGGGCTCGGAGTCCGGGAAGACGTTCCAGGGCACCGGCCGGCAGGTGAAGCTGAACGCGGCCTATGCCGAGGACGGACCCGAACTCCTCGTCCGTACGGTCGAGTTCAACACCGGTCTGCACATCGACCACTACGTCGAGATCGGCTTCGGCGGCTTCGCGAAGATCGTGGACGCGATCGGCGGGGTCGAGATGGACATCCCTAAGGCCTTCAAGGACAAGAAGTCCGGGGCCGACTTCCAGGCGGGCAAGCAGACGCTGAACGGCGAGCAGTCCCTCGCCTTCGTCCGTACGCGTTACGCGTTCGAGGGCAGTGACCTGGACCGTACGAAGAACCAGCAGAAGTTCCTCGCGGCGCTGGCGAGCCAGACGGCGACCCCGTCCACGATCATCAACCCGTTCAAGCTGTATCCCACGATGGGCGCGGGCCTGGACACGTTGATCGTGGACAAGGACATGTCGCTCTGGGCGCTGGGAAACATGTTCTTCGCGATGAAGGGCGTCACCGGCGGCGAGGGCACGTCGATGAACATGCCGATCTCGGGCAGCACCGGCGGCAACCTGGTCTGGGACAAGGCCAAGGTGAAGCAGCTGGTGGAGCAGCTGAACAACGACGAGAAGGTCACGGTCAAGGGCAACTGAGGCTGCGGGAAGAGCTGTTGAAGGGCGC
>NZ_JBHXJG010000079.1:0-28062 GCF_042723425.1 Streptomyces sp. NPDC058375
GTACCCGCTCAGGCGGGTACCGCGGCCGCGTTCGTCGTTCCGTCCTGTGCTTCGGCGACTGCCCCCGCGACTACCGGCTGACGGCGAACCGCATCAGGGCGTGCTCGTCGCCCTGCTTGATCTTCCCGGTCTCGTTGATCACCTGGAGCTTCCAGCCCGCGCCCTCGCGGATCGCCTTGGCGACGGCGACGCCGTTGTCCTGGGTGAGCATGCTCGGCCAGATGTCGGCGACCTGCTGCGTGCTGCCGCCCGTCGCGTCGTACACCTTGAAGCTGATGTTGCGCGCGTTGGTGAACGAGCTGCGCTTCTTGTAGGCGGCGGCGATGAAGACGATCGACGTGATGTTCGAAGGAATCTTGGCGAACTCGACGGTCACCGTCTCGTCGTCGCCGTCACCGTGCCCGGTCTGGTTGTCCCCGCTGTGCACCAGCGAGCCGTTGCCCAGCGGGTCCAGGGAGTCCAGACCGGCCAGCCGTACCGGATCCCCGCCCTGCAGGGCGATGGCGATCAGGTCGAGGTCCGTACCGGCCTTCTGCCGGATCTTCCCCATCAGACCGCCGCTGCTCCCGACGGTCGGATCCCAGGACGCCCCGATGGACAGGTGGGTCACCCCGCCCAGGTCCGCCGGGCCGTCTTCCTTCGTCAACGTGATCATGCCTGAGTCCTTTTGTGGCTCGACTGTTTACGTATGAAGTGTGCCTGGTGCCTCCGGTACGCGGTCCCCGGAGGAAGTGGGACAGTTCCGGATCGTACGAGATCGGGGCCCGGCTCAGCGGTCCTCCGGAGCCTCCGGCTCCTCGGGGGCGTTGAACGCGTCGGTGCGGGCGCTCAGCAGGAAGCCGGCCTGGAAGCGGCTCTTCGCGCCCAGGCGCTCCATGATCTCGGCGATGTGGCGCCGGCAGGTGCGTACGGACATGCCCATGCGCTTGGCGATCGTCTGGTCGGTCAGCCCTTCGCTGAGGAGCAGGGCGATGCGCTGCTTCAGCTGGTCGGCGATGTCCGCGACGTCCTGGTTGCTCCACTCCAGGGGGAAGGGCGCCGCGTTGAGCCACCACAGGTCGAAGGTCTTGGCGATGAAGTGGATGAGGTTGGGCTCGCGCACGATGATGGCGGAGCCGGGGTCGCTCTCCACTCCGATGACCGCCGCCCTGCGGTCGAAGAGCAGCACGCGGATGAACTGGTCGTCGAGCGTGCGGACCTCCGCGCCCATGCGCGAGACCCGGTCGACGTACTCGCGGGTGCCCGGGCTGAACCGGGCGGTGTGCTGGTAGAGGGTGCGCATGTGGACGCCGCTCCTCAGCATGGCCTCGTCCCGGGAGATGGCCTCCTCCAGGACCTCGGCCCGCCGGCCGCCGCCGGGCTGCGCGGTCAGCACCTCGGACTCGCACTTCGCCGCGAGCTCGACGATCGCCGCGCGCGTACTGCTCAGGGAGGCCAGGAACTCCACGGTGCCCCGGGAGTCGGTCCGCACCGGCTGCTCCTCGTAGACGTGGCTGAACTCCAGGAGCCGGGTCCGCACCTCCTCCAACTGCTGGCGCCGGGTGCGGATGACCCGTTCCAGCGGGCCGAGCACCCGCTCCCCGGCCGTCTCCGGGTCGACGGCCCGGAAGACGGTGGGGCAGGCACGGGTGTCCTCGGCCAGCAGTCCGAGGTCCGCGAGCTGCGCGCAGTGGTCCTCGGCGGCCCCGGCGTCGAGCGCGAGGGCGGCCGCCACGTCGGCCGCGGTGACGGCGGTCTGGCGCAGGGCGAACCGGTAGACGGCCTGGGGAGTGTCGCCGGAAGGCTCTACCGCACCGATACGTTCCGGCAATTCCATATCACGGCCTTTCATCCCGTTCTGTCCATCGATCATCAACCTGACATGCAACTTTATGGCCCACCGGAACCGGTCATGTGCGGACGAGGTACTGGCAGTGTGACGGTGTGCCCACGGGGGGTGCAGAGGGGCGCCTGCGGCGCCTCTCTCGTACGAGCAGGTAAGGACACCGCTTCATGAGGCACTTCTTTCAGGCCGTCAGAGTCGTCCGCGCGCTGGCCGTCGTCGGCGTCGTCGCCGTCGCGGGGCTGTCCGTCGCCGTCGAGAACCGGGGCACGAACGACGACACCGGTTGGGGGGCTCCGGCCGCGCGGACGATCGCCAAGGACACCGGCTGGGGGACGCCGGGCGCCAGGGCGATGGCCGCGGAGACCGGCCGGGGCGTCACTGACACCGGCTGGGGCCGCGCGGCCTGACGTCGCGGGTCCGACCCCACAGATCCGACTGCCACACGAAAGGAACAGGCTGTGAGCAACCCCTTCGAGGATGCCGAGGGTACGTACTACGTCCTGGTCAACGCCGAGAACCAGCACTCGCTGTGGCCCGGCCACGTCGAGGTGCCCGCCGGGTGGACGCAGGCGTTCGGCCCCGCCGGGCGGGAGGCGTGCCTGGCGCACATCGAGGAGTCCTGGACGGACATGCGGCCGCAGAGTCTCGTGGACGCCATGGAGAGCGCCGCCCGCTGACCCTGGTTTCGGCGCTGTCCCGCAGAAATGCCCGCCACCCCTCGGGGATGGCGGGCATTTCTCGTGTTCCGGTTCCTCAGGAGATCCCGGCCACCTTGTCCGCGAATTTGGTGAGGTTGTCCATCGCCCGCGCGATGCGCTCTTCAAGGGTGAGGGATTCCTCGTACTGGCTGAACCGCAGCTTGGGCTGCCGCTTCCCCCGCATGTACAGGGAACAGGCGAGGTCCGCACACACATAGATGCCCACGGTATTGCCCTGCCGCCCGGACGGGCCGGCCAGCGGTGCGACGAAGAGATTCACGCCGGACGACGAATGACCGGTGAGGCATATCTGGCACATGCTGGACTTCACCGCGCTCTTCCGGGCGGCGCTGGAAACGCGCAGGGTGATTCCGCGCGGCCCGTCCGGGCCCGGCATGACGACATGCGACCGCAGCAGCGCGCCGGGGTCGACCCAGCCGAGGAAGTCCAGGTCCTCCCAGGCCAGTTTGCCGAAACCGAGCGGGAGGCGCAGCCGGGACGCCTCCCCCTTGGTGCAGTTCACAAAGGAATTCCGGATGGCTTTTTCACTCAGTGGATCCATGGTGGGCAAATATATCGGAGGGCTCCCGACGGAACACGCGATTCACCCCGGGGAGCCCCGGACACCGGGCAATGCCTGTCCGTTTTGATCCGTTGGATTCCGATATGCCGGGCGCTCAGGTTGCTGTCATGCAGGTATGTGAGCCACCGTCGCCGCCCCTTTCCTCCGTCGTGAAGTGCAGGATCAAGACATGCCCGTACAGGCCTGTGCACAGGCAGGGCGACAAGTCCGCAGGATCGATGAACTTTCTCTTTGGGGTCGGGGTAGACGTGTCTTCGCGCAGTGAATCTCAGGAAAAAGTAGAGGTATGGCTCTCGGGCGTCTTCGGGAATGCCCTCAGCCTCTCCGAGTTCGCTCCCGATGACGACTTCTTCGCATGCGGCGGTGATTCCATCCTCGCCGCCCGGGCCGCGATGCAGATCCGCTCGAAGGCGACGGGCGAGGTGCCGCTCGCCTGGATCTTCGAGCAGCGGAGCCCCGCGAAGCTGGCGGTGCTGCTCGCCGACCTCGTCGACCCGGCGAACCTGTCCGCCCCGGCCGCCGTCCCGGACACCGAACCGGCCGCCGTCCTGGCCGGCCCGGGCACCGCCCCGGACGCCCGCGAGGGCCTCCCCCTGTCCCACGCGCAGGAGCGGCTCTGGCTGCTGCACCAGTTGGACCCGGACTCCGCCGCCTACAACGAACCGCTCGTCCACCGGATCCGCGGCGCGCTCGACACGGCGGCGCTGCGGACCGCGCTCCAGGGTCTGGTGGACCGCCACGAGGTCCTGCGCACCGCCCTGCGGCTGGACGGGGACCGGCCCGTACAGCGGATCGAGCCCTCGCTCCGCGCCGAGCTGCGCGTCGAGGACCTGCGCGAGGGCACGGCGGACCCCGCGGCGACCGCCGAGCGCCTCGTCCAGGCGGATATCGCCACCCCCTTCGACCTGGCCGCCGCACCGCTGTTCCGGGCCGCGCTCTACCGGATCGCCGAGCACGACGCCGTTCTGCAGCTCACCTTCCACCACGTCGTCACCGACGGCTGGTCCACCACCCTGATCCTCGACGAGCTGGCCGAGGGGTACGCGGCGGCCCGGGCCGGGCGCACCCCGCGCCTGCCGGAACTGCCCTTCGGTTACGCGGACTTCGCGGCCCGGCAGCGCGCCTGGCTGGACGACGGGGTCGGGGAGCGGCAGCTGGCCCACTGGGAGAGCGAGCTGTCCGGCGCCCCGGAGCTGTCTGCCTTCCCCACCGACCGCCCGCGCCCGGCGGCCCAGTCCTACGACGGCGGCCACGTCCCCTTCACCCTGCCGGCCGAACTCGGCGACCGGGTGGCGGAGGCGAGCCGACGGCACGACGTCACCGTCTACGCGTGGCTGCTCGCCACGTTCCTGACGACGCTGCACAAATACTCCGGGCAGCGCGACCTCGTCGTCGGCACCCCGGTCGCGGGCCGGCACCACCCCGACGTCGACCGACTCGTCGGCTTCTTCGTCAACACCGTCCCCGTCCGCTCCCGTTACCGGGACCACGACACCTTCGAGGACTTCCTGCGCGGGGTGAGCGCCACCTGCCTGGACGCGCTGGACCACCAGGACGTGCCGTTCGAGCAGATCGTGCAGCGGCTCGGCCTCCAGGGCGTCACCAGCCACGCGCCGCTCGTGCAGACGGTCTTCGCCTACCAGGAGGGGGAGGACCTCGCCCTCCGTCTCGACGGCCTGGACACCGAGCCGGTCCGGGCGACCGGCGCGACCTCGCGCTTCGACCTGACGCTCTTCATGGCCCGGCAGCGGGACGGGTCTCTCGCCTGCGACCTGGAGTTCAGCACCGACCTCTACGACCGGGCCACCGCCGAGCGGCTGGCCACCCACTTCCTCGGCCTGCTCGACCAGGTCCTCGACGCCCCCCGGGCGGGCCTCTCCCGCAACCGGCTCTGCACCCGGGCCGAGCTGGACCAGCTGGACGCCTGGAACGACACCGCCGCGGACTTCCCCGCGGACCGGGCCCTGCACGCGCTCATCGAGGACCGTGTCGACGCGGACCCGGACGCCGTCGCCGTCGTCCACGGGGACGCCGAGCTCACGTACGCGGAGCTGGACGCGCAGGCCAACCGTCTGGCGCACCATCTGGGGCGGCTCGGCGTCGGGGCCGACGACGTGGTCGGCGTCTGCATGGACCGGTCGCCGGAGCTGGTCGTCTCGCTCCTCGCCGTCCTCAAGGCGGGGGCCGGTTATCTGCCCCTGGACCCGGAGGCCCCCCGCCAGCGGCTGACCCAGATCATGGCGGACGCGCGGGCGGAGGTCTGCCTCACCCTCGGCCACCAGGCGGAGCGGGCCCCCGAGGCGGCCCACGTGGTCCGCGTCGACGACGACCACGAGACCCTCGCGGCCTGCCCGGCGCACCGGCCGGCGGTCGCCGTGCACCCCGGGAACCTGGTGTCGGTCTACTACACCTCCGGCTCGACCGGGGCCCCCAAGGGGGTCGCCAGCACCCACGAGGGCTGGGTCAACCGGATGGTCTGGATGCAGAAGCAGCACGCCCTGCGGCCGGGCGAGACGGTCCTGCACAAGACCACGCTCACCTTCGACGACTCGGCGCTCGAACTCTTCTGGCCGCTGATGTACGGCGGGCGGATCGCGCTGATCGGGCCGGGCCTCCACCGTGACCCGCAGGCGGTCCTCGCCGCTGCGACGGCCTACCGGACGGTCCTCCTCCAGACCGTGCCCAGCATGCTGAACCTGCTGATGGACCAGATCACCCCGGACGAGCGGACCGCGTTGGGCTCCCTGCGCAACACGGTCTCCAGCGGCGAGGCCCTCACCCCGGCGTCCGTACGGCGCTTCCGCGAGACGATGCCCGGGGCCCTGCACAACACCTGGGGCGCCACCGAGGTGTCCATCGACTCCACCATCGGTACGTGCGGGGCCGCCGACGCCGAGGACACCGGGGCGGTGAGCGTCGGGGCGCCGTTCGACAACAACACCGTCCACGTCCTCGACGCGGCGTACGCCCCGCTGCCCGTCGGGGTCACCGGCGACCTCTACATCGGCGGAGCCGGCCTGGCCCGCGGGTATCTCAACGACCCGGTGAAGACCGCCCAGGCCTTCGTGGCCAGCCCCTTCGGCACCGGGGAGCGGCTGTACCGCACCGGCGACCAGGGCTACCTGCGCCCCGACGGCTCGATCAAGTTCGTCGGGCGCAACGACCACCAGATCAAGGTCCGGGGCATGCGGGTCGAGCTCGGCGAGATCGAGTCCGTACTCCGCGACCACCCCCAGGTGCGGGACGCCGTGGTGGTCGCCCGGCGCACGCCCTCGGGGCAGTACCGGCTGAGCGGTTACGTCGCGGGGGGCGGGCAGGACGGCGCGCCGACCGTGGAGTCGCTGCGGGCACATCTGGCCGAATGGCTCCCCGACCACATGCGGCCGCCGTTCCTGGTCGTCATGGACCGGCTGCCGCTCAACGCCAACGGCAAGACCGACCGCCACCAACTGCCGGACCCAGCCCAGGACATGGGTGCGGAGAAGGACGAGCGTGCCGCTCTCGACGGGCCCGTCCAGCGGGCCGTCGGCGAGATCTGGTGCGAGGTGCTGGAGATCGCGGGCGTCGGCGCGGACGACAACTTCTTCGACCTGGGCGGCCATTCGCTGCTGGCCACCCGGGTGACCGGCCGGCTCCGCGACCGCTTCGGCCTGGAGCTGCCGCTGCGCACCGTGTTCGACCGGCCGGTGCTGCGGGACTTCGCCGACGAGGTGGACCGCGACCTCAGGGAAAAGATCAGCGGCATGAGCATGGACGAGATGCGTTCCCTGCTCGAACTCCTGCGCTGAGCAGTGCTGAAGCCGCCCGGCACCTAGGCACATCGAAGGACATCGAGGGACATCGAGGGATGGGGACGTCGTGACGACCGGACTGCCTGGAGCAGCCGAACCGGAATTCTATGAGTTCCGCGCTTCGCGGGCACAGCACCGCATGTACTTCCTGCAGCAGCTGGCCGGAGACGCGCCGACGTACCACCTGCCGCTCTTCCACCGGCTGGACGGTGCGGTGGACAGCCGGGCGCTGCGCGGGGCCGCCGAGGCTCTCGTACAGCGGCACGAAGCCCTGCGCACCACGTTCGCGGCCCGCGAGGGCGAGCTGTTCCAACTGATCAGCCCCGAGGCCGACTTCGCGTGGCAGGAGTGCGACGTACGGGACACCGAGGACCCTCAGGCCGCGGCCGAGGCCTGGATACGGGACGAGGCGGCCCGCCCGTTCGACCTGGCCGAGGGGCCGCTCTTCCGGGCCGGGCTGCTGCGCGTCGGCGACCGGGACTCGGTGCTGCTGCTCGGCATGCACCACATCGTCGCGGACGGCTGGTCGACGGAGATCCTGCTCCGCGAGTTCACCGCGACGTACACCGCCCTGGTGAACGGCGGGCCGGCGGCGGATCCCGGGGAGCCGGAGTTCCAGTACGCGGACTACTCCTCCTGGCAGGACGAGTGGCTGGACAGCCCGCAGGCGAAGCGGCAGCGGGAACACTGGGAGGCTGAGCTGGCGGGCGAACTGCCCGTGCTGCGCCTGCCCGCGACCCGCCCGCGGAGCGCACAGGCGCCGGCCGGACAGGAAGCACCGGCACCGGCCGGGCAGGAAACGGACGCGCCGGCCCCACGCGGCGCCGGCGCCGACCTCGCCTTTCCGCTGCCCGCGGCGGCCCGGGAGCTGCGCGAACTGTGCGCCGGTGAGAACGCCACGTTCTTCATGGGCCTGCTCGCCGCCTTCGACATCCTGCTGAACCGCTACACCGGGCTCGACGACATCGTCGTCGGCACCCCCATCGCCGGGCGTCACCGCGACGAGTTCGCCGACACGGTCGGGCTGTTCATCAACACGACGGTGTTCCGCGCCGATCTGTCGGCGGACCCGACGTTCCGCGAACTCCTCGGCCAGGTCCGCGACCGGGTGCTGGCCGCGCAGGGGCAGCAGGACCTCCCCTTCGAGGAACTGGTCCGGCTGAAGAACCCGGACCGCACCGCCGACGCCTCGCCGCTCTTCCAGGTGATGTTCGGCATGAACGAGACCGGCGACGAGGAGCTGCGACTGCCGGGGATCACCGCCCGGCCGGTGCCCGTGGACTCCGGCACCGCCAAGTTCGACCTGACCCTCGACGTGGCGGAGACCCCGGACGGCGGCGCCTCGGGCGTCTTCGAGTACCGCACGGACCTGTTCGACGCCCGGATCGTCGGGGCGCTGGCCGAGCACTACGGGCGGCTGATCGAGGACGCCGTCGCGCACCCGGACGCCCCGGTGTCCTCGCTGCGGATGCTGTCCGACGCGCAGCACGCGGAGCTGGCCCCGCCGCCCCGGGCCCCCGGCCGCGCGGAGACTCCCCCGGAGCCGGTCCACGAGCGCTTCGCCCGGTGGGCCGCCCGGACGCCCGACGCGGTGGCCCTCGTCGACGGCGACACCACCATCGGCTACGCGGAGCTGGATACCCGCGCGGACCGCCTCGCCCGCCGGCTGCGCGCACACGGCGTCGGACCGGGCACCCTGGTCGGCCTGAGCATGGAGCGGTCCGCCGCCCTGGTGACCGGGCTCCTCGCCGTCCTGAAGGCCGGCGGCGCCTACGTACCCCTGGACCCGGCCTATCCCGTGGAGCGGCTGCGCCACATGGTCGAGGACTCCGGGCTCGGCACGATCCTCACCGGGGGCGGGGTTCCGCGGTGGTGGGAGGGGTTCGACGGGAACGTCCTGGACGCCGACGACGCGACCGAGGACGCGACTGCGGACGCGACTGCGGACGCGATCGAGAACCCGGCCGCGGACACGGCTGCGGGCGGCCCCGCCGGCCCTCCGCCCGGCGGTGCGGGCCCCGACGACCTCGCGTACGTCATCTACACCTCGGGATCGACCGGCCGCCCCAAGGGCGTGCTGGTCCCCCACCGCAACATCAGCCGGCTGTTCACCTCCACCGACCGCTGGTTCGGGTTCGGCGAGCAGGACGTGTGGACGCTGTTCCACAGTTACGCCTTCGACTTCTCGGTCTGGGAGCTGTGGGGAGCACTCGCCCACGGCGGCCGGCTCGTCATCGTGCCGTACGAGACGAGCCGCGAGCCCGCGGCCTTCCTGCGCCTGCTGCGCGAGCAGCGGGTCACGGTGCTCAACCAGACGCCCTCCGCCTTCTACCAGCTCATCCGCGCCGAGGAGACCGAGGCGGCCGAGGGAGCGGCAGCGGGGCAACTCGCCCTACGCCAGGTGATCTTCGGCGGCGAGGCGCTCGACCCGCACGCCCTGCGCGACTGGTTCGCCCGGCACGGCGACATCACACCCCGGCTGGTCAACATGTACGGCATCACCGAGACGACGGTGCACGTCACCTACCGTCCGATCACGCTGGAGGACCTGCGGGCCGGCGCCGGCAGCGTCATCGGCGAGCCCATCGACGACCTCCAGCTGTACGTCCTGGACCGGCACGGGCGGCCCGTACCGCCGGGAGTGACGGGTGAGCTGTACGTCGGCGGGCGCGGCCTGGCCGACGGCTATCTCAACCGGCCCGAACTGACCGCCGAACGCTTCGTCCCCCACCCCTTCGCCCCGGACCCCGGCGCGGGCGAGCGGCTGTACCGCACCGGCGACCTGGCCCGCCGGCTGCCCGACGGCGACCTGGAGTACGGCGGCCGGATGGACTCGCAGATCCAGCTGCGCGGCTTCCGGGTGGAGCTGGGCGAGGTGGAGTCGGCGCTCACCGAGCACGAGGCCGCCCACGAGGCCGTCGTGGTGCTGCACACCGACGCGGACGGGCACGCCTCGCTCGCCGCGTACGTCACCGCGCGTGGCGCGGACCTGGACCCCGAGGCCCTGCGCGGCCACGCGGCCCGCCGGCTCCCCGGCTACATGATCCCGTCCACCTTCACCGTGCTGCCGGAGTTCCCGCTCACCGCCAACGGCAAGGTGGACCGGGCGAAGCTGCCCGAACCGGCGCCCCGCGCGGCGTCCCGCCAGGGCGCGTTCACCGCTCCGGCCACCCCGGCCGAAGAGACGCTGGCCTCGGTGTGGGCCCGTGCCCTGGGCGTGGAGCGGGTGGGCGTCGACGACAACTACTTCGCTCTCGGGGGCGACTCCATCCGCTCCATCCGGCTGCTGTCGCTGGCGCGCGAGGCGGGCCTGGAGATCGGCTTCACCGACCTGATGACCCATCAGACCGTGCGCACGCTCGCCGCGGTCGCCCGCACCGCCGAACGGCCCGGCGACGAGAGCGGCTGCCTGCCCTTCTCGCTGCTCACGGACGCCGACCGGGCCCGGGTGCCGGACGGTGTCACCGATGCCTATCCGATGACCCGGCTCCAGGGCGGAATGCTCTTCCACAGCGATCTGTCCGGGACGGGCACGGAGTACCACAACGTCTCCACGTACCGCCTGGCAGCCGGCTTCTGCGAGCGGTCCTGGCGCGAGTCGGTCGCCGGGCTGCTGCGGCGGCACGAGATCCTGCGGACCTCCTTCGACCTGGGCCGCTTCGACGAGCCGATGCAGCTGGTGTGGGGGCGGGTGCCGCTGCCGCTGACGTTCGAGGACCTGCGCGGGCTGTCCGGGCCGGAGCGGGACGCGGCGGCGGACCGCAGGTTCGAGCGGGAGCGCGCCGCGCTGTTCGACCCGCTGACGGCGCCCCTGATCCGCTTCCATGTGCAGCGCCTGACGGACGACACCCTCCAGCTGTTCATCAGCGAGCACCACGCGATCCTCGACGGCTGGAGCGAACGCTCCCTCTTCGCCGAACTGCTCCTCGGCTACGGCCGGGGGCTCTCCGGGGCCGTACCCCGGACCGCGCCGCCGCCGGCCGCCCGCTTCGCCTCGTACGTACGCCTGGAACGCGAGGCCATCGCCGACGAGGAGAGCCGCCGCTTCTGGGCGGACCAGCTCGCCGGCTCGACGCTGACCCGGCTGCCCGGCACCCCTTCCGCCGCCCGGGAGTCGGCCCGTCCGACCATGGAGATCGACGAGCGGCCGGTGCCCGATGCGGTGCACCGGGGGCTCACCGCGCTCGCCCGCGACCTCGGGGTTCCGCTGCGGACCGTGCTGCTCGCCGCGCACCTGCGCGTGCTGTCCCTGCTCACCGGGACCGAGGACGTCGTCACCGGCGCGGTCCTGGGCGGGCGCAGCGAGGAGCGCGACGGCGATGTGGCCCTCGGCGTCTTCCTCAACACGCTGCCCGTCCGCGCCCGGCTGACCGGCGGCACCTGGGCCGATCTGGTGCGGGCCACCGCGGAGGTGGATCTGGCGATCCAGCGGCACCGCAGGTTCCCGCTCTCCGAGATCGTGCGGGAGGCCGGTACGTCCGAGCTCTTCGAGGCGTTCTTCAACTACACCCACTTCCACGTCGAGGCATCGGTGGCGGAAGGGCCCGAGGCAGCCGCCGGTTCGCCGGTTCGGGTGCTCGACGAGCGCGGGATCGCCCACACCAACTTCCCCTTCGGCGCGGAGTTCTTCCGCGACGGCACCGACGGCGCGCTCGGGCTCGGGCTGCGCCACGACGCCGCCCGTTTCGACGCGGAGAGCGTCGAGCGGGCCCACGGGTACTACGCCGCCGCGCTCGCCGCGCTGGCCACCGACGCGGAGGCCCGTTACGAGAGCGCCGATCTGCTCTCCCCGGCGGAGCACCGCGCCCTGGCGGAGGCGAACGCCACCGCCGAGGTCTTCGACCGCCCCCACGTGCTGCACACCCTGGTCGAGGAGCAGGCCCGGCACACGCCCGACGCGCCGGCCGTGCGGTACGAAGGGCGGACCCTCACCTACCGCGAACTGGACGTGCGCGCCGACCTGTTGGCCACCCGGCTGCGGGCGCGGGGCGCGGGCCCCGGCGCTTTCGTGGCGGTCCTGGTGGAACGCTCCCTGGAGCTTCCCGTCCTGCTGCTCGCGGTGCTGAAGTCCGGCGCCGCCTATGTGCCGCTCGACCCGGACCACCCCGAGCAGCGGCTGCGCGGGATCCTGGACGACGCGGGCATCTCCCTGGTGATCTCGGCGGCCCCCTGGGACGCGAAGGTCGCCGGGCCGGGCATCGAGGTCGTCCTGCCCGGGGAGCCCGGGGACGCCGCCCCTGCCGGGAGCGCGGAGACAGCCTCCGGGCCCGCCGACCCCGCGTACATGATCTTCACCTCGGGCTCGACCGGGAAGCCCAAGGGGGTCGTGGTCTCCCACCGGGCGATCGCCAACCGGCTGCTGTGGATGCAGCGCGCGTACGGGCTGCGCCCGGGCGAACCGGTGCTGCACAAGACGCCCACCACGTTCGACGTCTCGGTCTGGGAGCTGTTCTGGCCCCTGCTCGCGGGCGGCGTCCTCGTCGTCGCGAAGCCCGGCGGGCACCGCGATCCGGCGTACCTCGCCGCGCTGATCGAGGCGGAGTCCGTCACCACGGCGCACTTCGTGCCCTCCATGCTCCAGGCGTTCGTGGAGGATCCGGCCACCGCCGGGTGCACCGGTCTGACCCGGGTCGTGTGCAGCGGCGAGGCGCTCCCGTACGACTTGCAGGAACGGTTCCTGGCCCGGTTCCCGGCCGAGCTGCACAATCTGTACGGGCCGACCGAGGCGGCCGTCGACGTCACCCACTGGACGTGTGTCGACGACGGCAGTGGGATCGTGCCGATCGGCCGGCCGGTCGCCAACACCGAACTGCACGTCCTGGACCGGCACGGGCTGCCCGTCCCGCAGGGCGTGACCGGCGAGCTGTATCTCGGCGGCGTCCAGCTCGCCGAGGGCTACCACCGGCGGCCCGATCTGACCGGGGCGAGCTTCGTCCGGCACACCGACGGCCAAGGGGCGACCCGGCGGCTCTACCGCACCGGCGACCTGGTCCGGCGGCTGCCCGGCGGCGCGCTGGAGTACCGCGGCCGGACCGACGCGCAGATCAAGCTCCGCGGCTTCCGCATCGAACTCGGCGAGATCGAGGCCGTGCTCTCGGCCCACGCGTCGGTGGCCGAGTGCGCGGTGCTGCTGCGCGAGGAGCGGCTGGCCGCCTACTACGTGCCGACTCCCGGCCCCGCCCCCGAACCGGCCGCGCTCGCCGCCCACCTGGCGACCGCCCTGCCCGCCTACATGGTGCCCACCGCCTGGTCCCCGCTGGCCGCGATGCCGCTGACCAGCAGCGGCAAGCTGGACCGCAAGCGGCTGCCCGACCCGGCCGGTCCGCTGCCGCAGGAGCGCCCCGCAGCGCCGCCGCGCGACGCCCGCGAGAAGCGGCTGCTGGAGATCTGGACCGAGCTGCTCGGGCGGGACGGGCTCGGGATCCACGACGACTTCTTCGAGGCGGGCGGCCACTCCCTGCTGGCCCTGCGCCTGATCTCCCGGATCAACGCGGCGTACGGCACCGGGCTCGGCGTCTCGGCCGTCCTGGCCGACCCGACGGTCGCCCGGCAGGCCGCCCTGCTGCGCGAAGGGCGCGGTGCGGACAGCCGCCCCGGTGCGGCCGTGCCCCTCGCGGGCGGCGGCGGGCAGCCACCGCTGTTCCTCGTCCATCCGGTCGGCGGGGGCGTCCTGTGCTACCGGGAGGCCGCCGCCGTACTCGGCACCGGCCGGTCCGTCCACGGCCTGCCCGCCCCCGGGCTGACGCCGGGAACACCTCCGCCGGCGACCGTGCGGGAGCTGGCCGACCTCGGCCTGCGGGCCGTCCGCGAGGTCCAGCCGGCCGGACCGTACCGGCTCGGCGGCTGGTCGTTCGGCGGTCTGGTGGCGTACGAGATGGCCCACACGCTTGCCCAACAGGGCGAGGCCGTCGAGCTGCTGGCCCTGCTGGACACCGGGTTCCCGGGGACCGCCGGCGCCCCCGACACCCTCCTCGCCGACTTCGCCGAGGACCTCCTGCGGTCCGCCGGGCTCTCCCTGCCGGAGCCGCTCGCCGCTTCCCTGGCCGCCGCGCAGGCGGCCGGGAAGGAGGAGGACGGGCTGCGCACCGTCCGGGACGAGCTGTCCCGGCAGGGCGCGGGCGCCGGGCTCACCCCCGGCGAACTCGCCCGCCACTACGCGGTGTTCCGGGCGAACACGCTCGCCGCCGCGGCCTACCGGCCCCCCGCCCACCGGGGAGCCGTGCACTTCTACCAGAGCACGGACGGGGCGCGGCTCGGCTCCGCGCGGGCCTGGGCGCAAGCGGCCCGAGGACCCCTCGTCGTGCGTGACCTCGACACCGACCACTACGGGATCGTGCGCGGCGCGCACATCCGGGAGACAGCGAAAGACATGGAAAAGATCATGGGCGAAGGGCTGAACCGGTGACGGAGACGAAGGTGACGGAGAAGAAGACGAGTCTGTGGCGGCACGCGGACTTCCGGAACCTGTGGCTCGGCCTGACCGCCTCGCTGTTCGGCTCCAAGGTCACCGCCGTGGCGGTCCCGCTGATCGCGGCCGTCTCCCTCTCGGCGACCCCGTTCGAGATGGGCGTCCTGGTCGCGTCGGAGACCCTGCCGTACCTCTTCATCAGCCTGTTCGTCGGCGTCTGGCTGGACCGCAGTCCCAAGCGGCCCATCCTCATCCTGACCGACGTGCTGCGCGCGGTGCTGCTGCTCATCATCCCGGCGGCCTGGGCGGGTGACTTCCTCACCTTCCCGCTGCTGCTGATCGTGTCGCTGCTCATCGGCGCCTGCACCGTGGTGTCCGACATCGGCAGCTCCTCCTATCTGCCGCTGCTCATCGACCGCAGGCACCTGGTCGACGGCAACAGCAAGCTCGAACTGAGCAGCTCCGCCTCGGACATCGGCGGCAACGCCGCCGGCGGCGCGCTGCTCCAGGTCATCTCCGCCCCGTTCGCGGTGATCATCAACGCGGTGACGTACCTCGTCTCGGCGGTCTTCACCGGGCTCATCGCCCACCGGGAGGAGAAGCCGGCCCCGTCCGACACCGCGGACGTGCCCGCGCCGCAGAGCATCTGGCGGGACATCGTCGAGGGCGCGGAGCCGATCCTGCGGAACAAGGTGATCCGCACCCTGGTCACCGCCACCCTGCTGTTCAACCTGTTCACCCTGGTCATCGAGCCCGTGTTCCTGATCTTCATCACCCGGACGCTGGGGCTCGAACCGTTCTACATCGGCCTGGTCTTCGCCTCCTCGGGTGCGGGCGCCCTGGTCGGCGCGCTCATCGCGGAGCGGGCGAGCGCATGGCTGGGCGTCGGCCGGGCCATGGTGTTCTCGCTCGGTCTCGCGGGGGTCACCGCCCTGCTGATCCCGGTGGCCACCCTGCTGCCCAAGGTCGTCGCCGCGCTGCTGATCGTCGTCATGTACTTCATCGACGCCGCCATGGTGATCGTCTACAACGTCAACCAGCGCAGCCTGCGCACGGCGCTCACGCCCGACCGGCTGCTGGGCCGGATGAACGCCTCGATCCGCATGATCGTCATGGGCATCACACCGGTCGGCGCCCTCGCCGGCGGACTCCTCGGCGGCTGGATCGGCACCCAGCAGACGCTGCTGCTCGGCGCGGTCGGCGTCCTGCTCTCCGCGGTGGTCCTGGTCCTGTCCGACGTCCGCTCGGTGCGGGTCATCCCCGAGCACCATCCCGAAACGGTCTGAGGGGCACCCCTGTGAACACGTCGCACGACACCGCGCTCACCGGCCGCATCGCTAGCGGCCCCAGCACCCTGCTGCGCGAGGAGATCCTCGATCCGCAGTTCCGCTACGAGTCCGAGCACCTCCTGCCGTTCTACGTAAGGATCGAGCGGGCGCTCGTCGCCGAGTACGCCCGCATGGAGCTCGTCACCCCCGAGCAGGCGGCCGAGCTCGACGGCCTGCTGGCCGGCGCGACGAAGGACGTCCTGGCGGCCAACCAGAGCTCGACCATGTCCGACATCGCGTTCGCCCTCGAACGCCACGTGGAGTCCGGGCTCTCCGCCCCCGTCCCCGCCTGGCACGTCGACCGCAGCCGCAACGACCTCCAAGCCTGCGCCCAGCTGATGTTCGGGCGGGCCCGGCTCGTCGAGGCGGCGGAACACCTGCTGGAGTTCGAGGCCGCCGCGCGGGCGCTGGCCGCCCGTACCGCCGACCGGCCGATGCCCGGCTACACCCACCACCAGGCCGCCCAGATCATCACGCCCGGCTTCCATCTGGCCGCGCTCTCCGAGCACGTCCAGCACACCCTGCGCCGGCTCCTCGCCACCTACGAATCCCTCGACGCGTGCCCGCTCGGCGCGGGCGCCATGTCGGGGCAGGAGCTGGCGTGGGACCGCGACCGGCTGGCCAGGCTGCTCGGCTTCGGACGGGTCCAGCCCAACGCGCTGACCTCCGTCGCCTCCCGCGCCTGGGCGCTCGAAATCACCGCGGAGTTCGGTGTGTTCGGGGTGACGCTGAGCCGCTTCGCCACGGATCTGCTCGCCTGGGGCAGCAGCGAGTACGGCTTCATCGACCTGCCCGACGAGCTGTGCGGGATCTCCTCCGCGATGCCGCAGAAGAAGAACTTCCCGGTCCTGGAGCGGATCCGCGGCCGCAGCGCCCATCTGTCCTCCTTCCACCTGGACGCGAGCCTCGGGCAGCGGAACACGCCGTACTCCAACACCGTCGAGGTGTCCAAGGAGGCCGGGGCGTACGTCAACCAGTCGTTCGAGACGCTGCGCAGCACCCTGCGGCTGTTCACCGGGGTCCTGCGCCATCTCGACTTCGACACCGACCGGATGGCCCGGGTGTGCGCCCGGGAGTTCCTCGGCGGCTTCTCGCTCGCCAACTCCCTCACGCTCGCCGAGGACGTCCCCTGGCGCCGCGCCCAGGTGATCGCCGGCCGGTACGTCGTGGCGGCGTCGGAGGCCGGGCGCGCCCCGGCCGACACCGACCCGGAGCTGCTGCGCGAGGCCGCCGCGACCCAGGGCGTGGTCCTGCGCGACCCGGCCGGGACGCTGGGCGACGCCTTCGACGTGGAGCGGGCGCTGCTCCGTATGAAGTCCTCCGGGTCCACGCACCCGGAGGCGGTGGCCGCCGCACTGCGCGCCCAGGGCGCGGAGCGCGAACGGCTCGTCAAGGAATGGCAGGACAGGGCGGTCAACGCCCGGGGAACGGGGGAGAGTGCAGATGGAAGCGACACCGCGCACGGTGCTGTCTGAGACGGACGGGGCGGCCCGGGGGACCGGCCGGGCCTTCGGGACCTTCGGGGAACTGCTGCAGGGGGTGCTGCCGGGCAGCGACCGGCACTTCATGGTGACCTTCCCGGTCGCCGCGTGGAGCACGGCCTCCTTCCAGCACTTCCCCGACAGCAGCGGACTGGTCGTCTGGCCGCCGCACAAGCGCAAGGCCCTGCGGATCGCCCGGCTCGCCCTCGCGGCGGCGGGCCACGGGGGCGGCGGCGTCCTGGAGCTGGACAGCGAACTGCCCGAGGGCAAGGGCATGGCCAGCTCGTCGGCGGACCTCGTGGCCACGGCACGCGCCGTGGCGGCGGCGATCGGCACCGCGTTCGACGCCCCGACGATCGAGTCGTTCCTGCGGGAGATCGAACCGACCGACGGCGTCATGTACGACGAGATCGTCGCCTACTACCACCGGGAGGCCGAACTCCGCGAAGCCCTCGGCGCCCTGCCGCCCCTGGTGATCGTCGCGCACGACGAGGGCGGCCAGGTCGACACGATCGTGCACAACCGGGCGGCGAAACCGGCCGGGGAGGCCGAGAAGCGGGAGTACGCGCGGCTGCTGGACCGGCTGTGCGACGCCGTCCGGGCGGGCGACCTCACCACCGTGGGCCAGGTCGCCACCCGCAGCGCCCAGCTCAACGCCCGGCTGCGGCCCCGCCGCCGGCTGCCCGAGCTGGAGCGGATCAGCGCCGCGACGGGCGGACTCGGGGTGGTCTGCGCGCACAGCGGCACCGTGCTCGGCATCCTGTACGCCGCCGACGACCCGGCCCTGGAGACGAAGGTGGCCGCCGCACGCGCGGCCTGCGCCGAACTGCCCGGCGCCACCTCCGTACACCGCTCGCTCGGCACGGGCGACGCCTGGCACTCCGGTGCCCGCCGGGCCGTGCCCGTACCCGCTCGTTCTTCGCACACCGACCGTGCCTGGGGGGCATGAACATGATCTTCGACTCGATGAACGAAGCCATCGGCCACACACCGCTGGTCCGCCTCGACCTGCCGGCCTCCGCGGGCACCGAGGTGTACGCCAAGCTGGAGCTCGCCAACGCCTTCGGCATGAAGGACCGGGTCGCCAGGAACATCGTGGCCGAGGCCCGTCGGCTGGGCGTGCTCCGACCGGGCGCCCCCGTCGTGGAGAGCTCCTCGGGCACCATGGCGCTCGGCGTGGCCCTGGTCGGCCGCTCGCTCGGCCACCCGGTCCACATCGTCACCGACCCGCGGACCGACCCGACGACCATGGCGAAACTGCTGGCGCTCGGCTGCGAGGTGCACGTCGTGCCCGCCATGACCGACGGCGGCTGGCAGGGCGCCCGGCTCGCCCGGCTCGCGGAACTCATGCGCGAGATGCCCGACGCCTTCTGGCCGCAGCAGTACAGCAACCCCGACAACCCCGGGGCCTACCGGGCGCTCGCCGCCGAGATCCTGGAGGACCTCGGCCCCATCGACATCCTGGTCGGCGCGGTCGGCAGCGGCGGCTCCCTCTGCGGCACCGCCCGCGCCCTGCGCCGGCACCTGCCCGGACTCCGGGTCCTCGGCGTCGACTCGGTCGGCAGCACCCTCTTCGACCAGCCCGACGTCCCGGGCCGCAAGCAGAGCGGGCTCGGCAACAGCCTGCACCCCAACAACCTCGACCGGACCCAGATCGACGAGGTCCACTGGCTCAACGACCACGAGGCGTTCACCGCCACCCGCGCACTCGCCCGCGAACAGCAGATCTTCGCCGGCAACACCTCCGGCTCCGTCTACCGGCTGCTGCGCGACACCGCACTGCGGGCCGCGCCCGGCACCCGGATCGCGGGCATCTTCCCCGACCGGGGCGACCGGTACACCACCACGGTCTACAGCGACGCCTACTGGCAGGAGCACCGGCTGGCGGACCTCCCGCTGGCCGAGGCCCCCGTCACCGTCGACTACGGCACCGAGGTCTACACCTGGTCCCGCGCCGAGCTGAGCGGACGCCCGGAGCGCCGCCGCCATCTGCTGTTCGTCGAGGCCAACACCAGCGGCACCGGGGTGCAGGCGCTGCGCACCGCCGCCGGCCTGGGCCTCACCGCCGTCCTGCTCACCTCGAAGCCGGAGCGCTACGCCGGGCTGGACGGCACCGGATGCGAGGTCATGGTCTGCGACACCAACGACATGCCCGGCCTCCGCAAGCTGATCCAGGAGCACTTCCGCCGCGAGGAGATCGCCGGGATCACCACGACCAGCGACTTCTACGTGCCCACGGTCGCCGCGCTCGCCGACTGGCTGGGCCTGCCCGGCAACCCCGAGGACGCCACGGTCGCCTGCCGCAACAAGGCGCGGCTGCGGCAGACCCTCACGACGGCGGGCGTCGGCCAGCCCCGGTTCGCCGTGGTGACGGACGAGGCGCAGACCGCCGGGGCGGTGGCGGAGGTGGGGCTGCCGTGCGTGGTCAAGCCCGCCGACGACTCCGGCTCCAACGACGTGCTCCTGTGCACCACGGTCGAGGAGGCCGTCGCCCACGCGGCCCGGGTCCTCGCCGTGCACACCAACGTACGAGGGCTGCCCACCGCACGCACCGTCCTGGTCGAGGAATACCTCGACGCCCCCGAGTACAGCGTGGAGATGTTCAGCGAGGACGGCGAGGCCACCTGCGTCGGCGTCACCGCCAAACACCTCACGGGCCTTCCCCACTTCGTCGAGTGCCGGCACCTGTTCCCCGCCGAACTGCCCGAGGCCGTACGGGAGGAGCTGGCCGAGACCGTACGGCGGGCGCTGAAGGCCGTCGGCATCCGCACCGGCCCCACGCACACCGAGGTCAAGCTCACCGAGCACGGACCGGCGGTCATCGAGATCAACCCGCGGCTGGCCGGGGGCATGATCCCCGAGCTGATCCGGCTGGCCACCGGCCGCGACCTGCTGGAGCAACAGATCCGGGCCGCCGCCGCCCTCCCCGTCGACCTCGCCGCCGACCGGAGCGGCCACGCGGGCATCCAGTTCCTGCTGGCTGACCGCCCCGGAACCCTGGAGACCGTGGCCGGCGCCGACGAGGCCCAGGCTCTGGAAGGCGTCGAGCGCGTCACCGTGACCGTCCGCGAAGGCACGGCCGTACGCCCGGCGCAGAACGCCTACGACCGGCTCGGCCACGTCGTCGCCGCCGGAGCCGGCTCCGCCGAGGTGGCGGACGCCCTGGACACGGCCCTGCGCACCGTCGACGTCCGGCTGAGCCCCGACGCCTGAGCCCCCGGCGCTCCGACACCACCCACAGACCAGCAGCGAAGAGAGCACCGACCATGATTGAACTGCGCAGCGACACCTTCACCCTGCCCACCCCCGCCATGATGCGGGCGATGAACGAGGCCCGCCTCGGCGACGACGTCTACGGCGAGGACCCGACCGTCCTCGAACTGGAGGAGCGCGCCGCCGAACTGCTCGGCAAGCAGGCGGGCCTGCTGCTGCCCAGCGGCACCATGGCCAACCTCGTCTCGATCATGACGCACGCCCCGCGCGGCTCGAAGATGCTGGTCGGCGCGGAGAGCGACATCTACATCTACGAGGCGGCCGGAGCCACGGTCTGCGCCGGCGTCATGTACGAGCCGATCCCCAACCAGGACGACGGCCGGCTGCTCCTGTCCGACCTGCGGCGGGGCTTCCCCGACGACCCGGACGACGAGCAGTTCGCGCTGCCCTCGCTGATCTGCCTGGAGAACACCCAGAACCGGTGCGGGGGCGTGGTGCTGCCGCAGACCTATCTCAAGGAGGTGTGGGAGTTCGCGCACGAGCACGAGGTCGCGGTGCACCTCGACGGGGCGCGGGTCTTCAACGCGGCCACCGCGCTGAGGCTGCCGGTGAGCGAGATCGCGCAGTACGCGGACTCCGTGCAGTTCTGCCTCTCGAAGGGGCTCGGCGCCCCGATCGGCTCGATGGTCGTGGGCACCGCCGAGTTCATCGCGGAGGCGCGGCGGGCCCGCAAGATGCTCGGCGGCGGCATGCGGCAGGCGGGCCTCATCGCGGCGGCCGGGCTGGTGGCCCTGGACGACCTGCACCGGCTCCAGGACGACCACGCGAACGCGCTGCGGCTGGCCGAGGGGCTCGCCGGGATCGACGGCATCGACGTGGACCCGGGCGCCGTGCAGACCAACATCGTCATGTTCCGGGTGAGCGACCCCCGCTTCACCTGGCAGAGCTTCGTCGAGGCGGTCGGCCTGCACGGTCTCGCGCTGGCCGAACTCGGCCACGGCCGGCTGCGCGCCGTCACCCACAACGGGGTCACCGAGGCCGACATCGACCGGGCGCTGTCCATCGTGCGCCGGGTGCTCGCCGACGGACGGGAGCACTGACATGACACCGCAGGACACCGACATGGCACAGCGGAGCATTGGCACGGCACCGCAGGACACCGGCGCGGCACCGCGGACGACCCCCACGGCACCGCACAACACCGGCCCGGCACCGCACAACACCGCCGAGAACCTCCAGGCCGAGCTCCTGGACATGCTCCTCAGCACGGACCGGGACGTCTTCGCGGACGGCACGATCAGCCCGGTGGACCGGGACGGCCCGCTGCCCGCCTCCAGCGCCCAGCGCCAACTGTGGTTCCTGGACCAGCTGCACGGGAGCAACGCCGCCTACAACGTCCCCTTCGCCCTGCGCGTCGACGGCCCGCTCGACCTGGACGCCCTGCGCGGCGCACTCCAGGACCTGATCGGCCGGCACGAGATGCTGCGGTCCGTCCTGGGCCGCGAGACGGACGAACCGGTGCTGCGGATCTCCCCGGCCCTCACGCTCGACATCCCCTGCACCGACGTCCCGGGCGCCACGCCGGACGCGGTCGAGGCGGAGGTGCTGCGCCGGATGGCCGACGCGGCGCAGATCCCGTTCGACCTGACCGAGGGGCCGCTGCTGCGGGCCGCCGTCTTCCGGTCCGGCCCCGGCGCCGGCCGCCACTACCTCTTCCTCAACTTCCATCACATCGTCACCGACGGCTGGTCGGAGAGCGTCTTCTCCCGGGAGCTGTGGCAGTTCTACGAGGGCCGGGTCTCCGGCACACCCGCCGCGCCGCCCGCCCTCCCGCTCGGTTACGCGGACTACGCCGGCTGGGAGCAGGAGTCGCTCGTGGGCGGCGACCTGCGCCGCCAGGTCGACCACTGGAAGACCGAACTGGCCGGCGAGCTGCCCGTCCTGCGGATACCCGCCGACCGGCCCCGCCCGGCCCGGCCCTCCTTCGAGGGCGGCACCCTCCTGGCCGCGCTCCCGGACGACCTGGAGCGGGAGCTGCGGGAGCTGTGCCGACGCGAGGGGGTCAGCCCGTTCAGCGTGCTGCTCACCGCGTTCACCGTCCTGCTGCACCGCTACACGGGCGAGGAGGACGTCATCGTCGGCGCGCCCGTCGCCAACCGGACCCGCAAGGAGTTCGAGGGCATCGTCGGGTTCTTCGTGAACACGGTGGCGCTGCGCTCCCGGGTGCCCGGCGGGGCGACGCTCGCCGAACTCCGGCGGCGTACGCACGAGAGCCTGTTGTCCGCCCAGGCCAACCAGGAGGCGCCCTTCGGCCGGGTGGTGGAGGAGCTGGCTCCCGACCGCGCCCCGGGCCTCAACCCGGTCTTCCAGGTCATGTGCAACTACCTGGACCTGCGCGAGGAGACCCGCGTCCCCGGCCTGGACGTGCGCTTCCTGGAGATCGAGGACCGCGTCACCCGCTTCGACCTCGAAGTCCACTTCGAGGCCGGGCCCGAGGGCACCGCCTGCCGCTTCGTGTACAGCAAGGACCTCTACGACGAGGACCGCGTACGGCGGATGACGGGCCACTACCTCGCCGCTCTCCGGGCCCTGCTGACCACGCCCGACGCCCGCGTCGACGAGATCGGCCTCCTCACCTCCGAGGAGCACGCACGCGAGATCACCGGCCAGAACGCCACCGCCGCTCCCGTCGCCGAGGCGACCCTGCCCGCCCTGGTCGAGGAACAGGTCGCCCGGACGCCCGGCGCGCCGGCGGTGATGTTCGAGGGGGAGACCCTCAGCTACGCCGAGCTGAACGAGCGCGCCAACCGGCTCGCCCACACCCTGATCGCCCGGGGAGCGGGCCCGGAGCGGTCCGTCGCCCTGCTCGTGCCCCGCTCGCTCGACATGATCGTGGCGCTGCTCGCCGTGTTCAAGAGCGGCGCGGCCTACGTCCCGGTGGACCCGGACTACCCCCGCGACCGCGTCGCCTACCTCCTCGGCGACGCCGCCCCGGCGCTGACGATCGCCCATTCCCGGACCGCCGGCCTGGTGCCGGAGGGGGCCGAGCGGCTGCTGCTGGACGACCCCGCGCTGATCGCCGAGACGGCCGCCCGCCCGGCCACCGACCCCACGGACGCGGAGCGCACCGCGCCGCTCACCGCTCTGAACACGGCGTACGTCATCTACACCTCCGGCTCCACGGGCCGCCCCAAGGGCGTCCTGATGCCGGCCGCCGGGCCCCGCAACCTGATCCTGTGGCAGCGGGACACGATGGCGGGCATGACCGGCGCCCGGACGGCCCAGTTCACCGCGGTCGGCTTCGACGTCTCCGTGCAGGAGATCCTCTCCACGCTGATCTCCGGCAAGACGCTCGTGGTGCCCACCGAGGACACCCGGCGCAGCGCCGAACAGCTCGTCCGCTGGCTGGACCGCCACCAGGTCAACGAGCTGTACGCGCCCGCCCCGGTCATCGACGCGGTGTACGAGGCCGCCGAGGAGCTCGGGCTCGCGCTGGCCTCGCTGACCGACGTCCAGCAGGCCGGTGAGGCGCTCACCCTCGACGACCGCGCCCGCGCCCACCACACCGGGAACGGCCGGCGGCTGCACAACCTGTACGGCCCCGCCGAGGCGCACGGGGCGACGGTCCACTCCCTGCCCGCCGACCCCGCCCGCTGGCCCGTCGCGGCCCCGATCGGCCGGCCCGTCGCCAACACCCGGGTCTACGTCCTCGACGGGCGGTTGCGGCCGGTGCCCGCGGGTGTCGTGGGCGAGCTGTACATCGGCGGCGAGGGCGTCGCCCGCGGCTACGCGGACCGCCCCGGCCTCACCGCCGAACGCTTCGTCGCCGACCCCCACGGTCCGGTCGGCTCCCGGATGTACCGGTCCGGCGACCTCGCCCGGCGGCTGTCCGACGGGACCCTGGAGTTCCAGGGCCGGGCCGACCACCAGGTCAAGATCCGCGGCATCCGCGTGGAGCCGGGCGAGATCGAGTCCGTACTGGCCAAGCACCCCTCGGTGGCCCAGGTCGCGGTGCTCGCCCGGGACGACCGTCCCGAGGGGAAGTATCTGGCCGCCTACGTCGTACCGGACGCGGGAAGCACCCCGGACACCGGCGAACTGCGCCGCCACGCCGAGGAGTTCCTGCTCTCCGCGATGGTGCCGAGCGCCTTCGTCACCCTGGACGCCTTCCCGCTCTCGCCCAACGGCAAGCTGGACCGCCGCGCCCTGCCCGCCCCCGCGTTCACCCCGGCGGCGGGGAAGGCGCCCGGGAGCCGCCGCGAGGAGGAGCTGTGCGCCCTCTTCGGCGAGGTGCTCGGCCGGCAGTGGCACGACGTCGACGCCAACTTCTTCTCCGGCGGCGGCCATTCGCTGCTCGCCACCCGGCTGATCAGCCGGATCCGCTCGGAGCTCGGCGTCGAACTCCCCATCCGGACCGTCTTCGAGACGCCGACGGTCGCGGCCCTCGCCCGGGCCCTCGAAGCGGCCGAGGGCGCGCGCAGGCCGCTGGTCCGCGCGGAGCGCCCGGACGTCGTACCGCTGTCGTCCGCCCAGCAACGCCTGTGGTTCCTCAACCGGTTCGAGGACCAGCGGGCCGCGTACAACATGCCCTCCGCGCTGCGGCTCACCGGTCCCCTCGACCGCGCGGCCCTGGAGGCGGCCCTCGGCGACCTCGTCGCCCGGCACGAGACGCTGCGCACGGTCTTCCCCGACTCGGCCGACGGCCCCCGTCAGCAGCTCCTGGACCCGGCGGAGGCGCGCCCCCGGCTCGTCGTCACCGAGACCACCGGGCAGGAGGTGGCGGCCGCCGCCTCCCGGGCCGCGGGCGAGGGCTTCGACGTCACGGTCGACCCGCCGGTCCGCGCCCACCTCTTCGCCACCGGCCCGGACACCCATGTCTTCCTGCTGGTGATCCACCACATCGCCGGTGACGGCTGGTCCATGGGCCCGCTGTGGCGGGACCTGGCCGCCGCCTACGCCGCACGGACGCGGGGAGCGGCGCCCGAACTCCCGCCGCTTCCCGTGCAGTACCCCGACTACACCCTCTGGCAGCAGGACCTCCTCGGCAGCGAGGACGACCCGCACAGCACGGCCGCCCGCCAGCTCGCCTTCTGGCGCACGGCGCTCGACGGCGCACCGGAGGAGACCGTGCTGCCCGTGGACCGGCCGCGCCCGGCGGTGGCGAGCAACCAGGGCGGGACGGTGCCGTTCCGGATCCCCGCACCGCTGCACCGGCGGCTCCTGGAACGCGTGCAGGAGACCGACACCAGTCTCTTCATGGTGCTCCAGACCGGTCTGGCCGCCCTGCTGGGCCGGCTCGGCGGCGGCACGGACATCGTCATCGGCAGCCCGATCGCGGGCCGCACCGACGAGGCGCTCGACGAGCTGGTCGGCTTCTTCGTCAACACGCTGGCGCTGCGCACGGACATCTCCGGCGACCCCACGCTGCGGGAGCTGCTGGGCCGGGTACGGGACACCGACCTCGCCGCGTACGAGAACCAGGACATCCCCTTCGAGCGGCTGGTCGAGGCGCTCAACCCGGCCCGCTCCCTGACCCGTCACCCGCTGTTCCAGGTGATGCTCACCCTGCACAACGACACCGAGGACCTGCTCGACCTGCCGGGCGTACGGGCCGAGCCGGTCCCGCTCGACCTCGACTCGGCCGTGTTCGACCTGCACGTCGACCTCACCGAGAGCCACACCCCGGACGGCGACCCCGACGGTCTGGACGCTTACGTCGAGTACAGCGTGGACCTCTTCGAGGAGGCGAGCGCGCAGGACTTCGGCGACCGGCTCGTCCGGATCCTGGAGGCCTTCGCCGACGACCCCGGACGCCGCCTGGCCGCCGTCGACCTGCTGGCCTCCGAGGAGCGCGCCGACCTCGTCGTCACGCGGAACTCCCGGACCTGCCCGGTCGCTCCGGCCACCCTCGTCGAGCTGTTCGAGGAGCGGGTGGCGCGCGCCCCCGAGGCCCCCGCCCTGGTCTGGGCCGGCCGGACGATCTCCTACGGGGAGCTCAACGCCCGCGCCAACCGGGTGGCGCACCACCTGATCGCGGCCGGCGCGGGCCCCGAGGACCTGGTCGCGCTGGTGCTGCCACGCTCGGCGGACATGGTGACCGCCATGCTCGGCGTGCTGAAGTCCGGCGCCGCGTACATGCCGATCGACCCCGCCGCGCCCGCCGCCCGGACCGCCGCCACACTGGAGAACGCCGCGCCGGTCGCCGTGTTCACCGTCGAGTCGGTCGCCGCCCTGGTGGACACCCCGGGCAAGGAGTCGAATCCGGCCGACGCGGACCGGGTGCGCCCGCTGACCCCGCGCCACGCGGCGTACGTGGTGCACACCTCGGGATCCACCGGGCTGCCCAAGGGCGTCCTGGTCGAGCACCACGCGGTGGTGAGCTTCTTCCACGCGCTCACCCGCCGGTACGAGGTGACCGACGCCGACACGCTCCTGCACTTCGCGGCGCCCACCTTCGACGTGCACGCCCAGGACGTCTACTGCTCCCTGCTCTCGGGCGCCGCCCTGGTGGTGGCCTCCGACGAGGAGCGCCGCGACCCCGAGGTGCTCACGGAGCTGATGCGCACCACGGGCGTCACCGTGGCGGAGTTCCCGCCGGCGATGCTGCCGCTGCTCGATCCGGAGCGGCTGCCCGGACTGCGTCTGGTCTCGGTCGGCGGGGAGGCCTACGCCGGCTCCCTCGTCCCGCTGTGGACCGCCGGGGGACGCACGTTCTTCAACGGCTACGGCCCGGCCGAGAGCACCGTCGCGGTCACCGTGATGGACTGCGTCGACGTCCACGACCGTACGCCGATCGGCCGGCCGATCGAGAACGTCCAGGTGTACGTGCTCGACGCCCGGCTCCAGCCGGTGCCGCCGGGAGTGACCGGCGAACTGTATCTGGCGGGAGCGCAGTTGGCGCGCGGCTATCTGGGCCGCCCGGGGCTGACCGCCGAACGGTTCGTGGCCGACCCGTTCGGGCCGCCCGGCTCGCGGATGTACCGCACGGGCGACCTGGCGCGCTGGCGGCGGGACGCGATGCTGGAGTTCCACGGCAGGACCGACGACCAGGTGAAGATCCGGGGCTTCCGGATCGAGCTGGGCGACATCGAGGCGGCGCTCTCGGCACACCCGGCGGTCGACCAGGCCCGCGTCCTGCCCGTCGACATCCCGTCCGTGGGGCGGCAGTTGATCGCCTTCGTGGTCCCGGAGACCGGGGTGCCCGCGCCTGACGAGGCGCAGTTGCGCGGCTGCGCCGAGGCGGCCCTGCCGGACTACATGGTGCCCTCCGCGTACCGCGTGCTCGACGCACTGCCGCTCACCACGAACGGCAAGGTGGACAAGAGGGCCCTGCTCGCGCTCGGGGTACGCCCGACCCGCCTCGCGTACGCGGCCCCCGCCACGGACACCGAACGCGGGGTCGCGGAGATCTGGGCGGCGCTCCTCGGACTGGACCGGGTCGGCCGCCAGGAGAGCTTCTTCGCCCTGGGCGGGCATTCGCTCCTGGCGATCCAGGCCCTCACCCGGATCCGCGCCCGGTTCGGCGTACCGCTGACCGTCCAGGAGTTCTTCCAGGCGCCGACGGTCGCCGGGCTCGCCGCCGTCGTCGACACGGCCGACCCGGCTGCCGCCGCTGCCGCCGACGAGGACGACGGCCCGCGCATCGTCCGCCGCAGCCGCACCGCGCGCCGCTAGAGCGCGCCTCTCACCAGCACCACGGGCGGCGGAGAGCCCAGCGCCTCCGCCGCCCTTTTAC
>NZ_JBHXJG010000080.1:0-27825 GCF_042723425.1 Streptomyces sp. NPDC058375
CCGTTGTACGGTGCGGGCCCCGGCCCGTACGGCATTCCGCCGCTCGGCCCGCGCAGCTCGCCCCGGCCCGTCAGCCTGCGTGGACCAGCGGCCGCGGACGACGCGCCCGGCCCCGGCGAACCGCTCGCGGAGCCCGCGCGGCGTCGGTGGCCAGGATCAGAGGCCGAACTCCTGCGGGGACACCCCGAGCGCCAGGCACGCCTCCCGCAGAACCTGCGCCTCGGCCGGGGCGATGTAGCCGTCCGCGCCGGCGATCACGAAGCCGGTCTGGACGACCGCCTTGGCCTCCACCGGCTTCTTCGCGGCCTTGGCGATCTCCTGCATGGCATCGGCCTTGCCCTGCTGGAAGTTGAACATCAACTGGTCGACGTGCTTGTTGAACCGCTGCCGCAGCTGCTCGGGTGGGAAGTTCTGCAGGACGTCGTTCTGCAGGATCAGCGACTCCACGTGCTGCCGCTCGGCGGGGTCGACGGACCCGTCGGCGGCCGCGACCAGGGCGCACATCGCCATGCTGGCATCCCGGTAGGCCCCGCTCTTGAGTTCGGTCTTGAGGGAGCCGAGCTGCGACTTGAGCAGCCCGACCAACTTCTCCTTCGAGCCGCCTGCGGATCCTGTTCCCGCCTGCCGCTGGCCGGCGACGCCCCTCGTGCCCTGCGACTGCTGCTGCAGCCCCTTGGCCTGGTCCTTGATGCGATCCCACATAGCCATGCGTGCCACCTTCGTCGATCGGATCGATGGTCCGCGCACCAAGCGCGGTTTCTTGCGTCTTTCCTCGTGTACTGCCCGGCGGAGGTCCTCGCCCGGTGCCCGATGAGCCGCCCGCGGCCAACGGGCCCGGGCGATCCGTCGGAACGGTCATACAAGGTCCTTCTGCCGGTCGCCCCGGCGGGAACGCACCCTGCGAACGACCGCCACGACCAGCCCCGCGACGACCAGCCCGAGCACCACCTTCGAGAGCACTCCGACGTAACGCTCCACGAGGTCCCACTGGTCACCCAGTAGATACCCGGCCATCACGAGGATGAAGTTCCATATGAAGCTGCCCAGAGTGGTGAAGAGTACGAAGGTCGGCAGATGCATCCGCTCGACGCCTGCCGGGACGCTGATGAGGCTTCGGAAAATCGGAATCATGCGGCCGAAGAAGATGGCCTTCATGCCGTGCTTGAGGAACCATTGTTCGGTCTTCTGCAGGTCGGACACCTTCACCAGGGGGAGTCGCTCCCACAGGGCGTACATGCGCTCCCGGCCGAAGAGGGCGCCGATCTGATAGAGGGCGACAGCGCCCACCACCGATCCCAGCGTCGTCCAGAACAGGGCGGAGAACAGGCTGATCACTCCCTGCCCCGCGGCAAAGCCCGTCAGCGGCAGAATGATCTCGCTCGGCAGCGGGGGGAAGAGATTCTCCAAGGCGATCGCCAGCCCGGCCCCGGGGCCGCCCATCGTGTCGACGAGGCTCGTCGCCCACCCGGCGATGCCGCTCGTCGGCTCCGAGGCGAGGGGGATGTGATGCATGTGCGTCTGCTCCAGGGCTGAGTCGGGGGCCGAGTTCGGGGTGCCGAGGGCGCTGCCCTGATCGGCGTCGTATTTTCGGGGTCCAGAAAGGGGTGCAGAAATTCGACAGGAAGAGGAGGAGAGGGGATACCGGGAAAGGTATCCGTTTCCTGCCGCGAGAATTGCTGCGGATCAATACGGAATGTTTATGCGGAAGGCGAGACGCGTCGGCACGTATTCACGCGGATGATTGGCGCCGTACGGTGTCGATCGGTCCGGGCGTCGGCGGACTACCGCGGACCTATCGGGTGGTTCGCTCAGCAGCGAAGGATCTGCACACGGGCAGGGCTTCGCGATCCTGGAGGCGAAGCGTGCTGCCGGGCGACGTCCGCCGCGCAGTCGTCAAGATCCGGTGACGAGGAGGGAACGCCTGCCTGAACAGGAGGCGACGCTGTCGTGCTGCCCGCCTTGTGGCGGTGCTGGAGCGTGACGTCACCGTCCACGCCCTCCAGCGGAGTGTCCGTCCCTGACTCGTGGATCACGGACACGGCTGCGGAATGAGCGGCCGCGTCGACGGTCTGCGGGGACTGAGTGGAGGTGCCGAGAGCGAACGCGGAAATCATCAGGAGCACGGCGATACCGGCGCAGAAGGCCAGCATCTCCCTGCAGCGCATTCCTACGCTCCTGTCCCGGTCGATTCGGCTCGCAGAACGAAGTGCCAAAGCCGCTCGGCGAATTGCCGCCGCAGGACTGCACTCTAACAGCCTCAACTGAAGCGAACCTGAAGCTCATATCGCCGTACGGCCCAGGCACCGCGCCCGCCGACGGCCGCCTGTCGGTGCCGCACGGGCGGCCACATCACCCACCACACCGTCGTACCGCCGAACCTCGGTCCACCGATCGGCCCCCGGCGCGGCGAGCCTCGGCCACGCGGACGAGCGCCGGTGAAGGATGGCCGGGGGCCCGGCCCAGGACGGGGCCGTCCCCGCACCGTCCCTGCCGCGTGGAGAGGCCCGCCATGGAACTGCTCGACGATCCGCCGACCCCCTCGCCCGGCGGCCGGGGGCCGCGACGGACCAGGGACGCCCGGTTCCGTGGCGTACGGGTGGAGGTGTGAACTCCGCCGCGCCGGGAAGCGTGCCGGGCGACGGCCGTTACGGTGAGGCCTTCTTCCGCCCCGACCGGGCGGGGGAGGCGGAACGCATCGACTTCGGTGCTCTCGCCTACGACGACATCACGATGGACCGGCTACGGGCGCTCGGAGCCGGCGCCGGATGGCACTGCCTCGACATCGGAGCCGGCACGGGCACGGTTTCCCGCCGGCTGCTGGGCGAGGCCGGGGTGGCGGGCGTGCTCGCCGTGGACCGCGACGTACGGTTCCTGAACGCGCGCCCCACCCCCGGCCTTCAGGTGCTGCGGGCCGACATCACCGCTCCCGACTTCGCCCCCGGCCGCTTCCGACTCGTCCACGCACGCTTCGTGCTGATGCATCTGCCCGAGCGGGACCGCCTGATCGGCAAGCTCGCCGAACTCCTCACGCCCGGCGGTGTGCTGGTGCTCAGCGACGCCGTCGATCTGACGAGCGAGCGGGCGCCGGCCACCCCGTACACCACGGTGATGCGGGCGATGTGGCAAGGGCTGCGTGCCACCATCGGCACCGACGTCTCGTGGGTTCCGTCGTACCCCCACCTCCTGCGCGGGGCGGGACTCGAACAGGTGGCGGCGGAGATCCACGTGCCGCCGCTGGTGCCCGGCAGTCCCATCAGCCGCTTCTGGGCCGACACCTGGCAGCGCAGCAGGCAGGCGATGCTCTCCACCGGCCTGGTCGACGACGCGGCGGTCGACGCGGCGGTGCGGTACCTGGAGAGCGACGCGTGCGCCGCGTTGTCGGCCGGCATGCTCACGTCCTGGGGGCGGAAGCCCGGAGGGCCCACGTGCTGACCGGCACGGGCCACCCGTATTCCGTGAGGCCGGGTGCCCCGCTCCTCGTCAACCTCACCCCCAGGTGAGCGGGTCGAGGTGGAGGTAGAAGCGCAGGCGCTCCTGATCCAGGGCGATGCCGTACCGCTCGGCGAACGCCCGGTCCGCGACCCGCGCCTGCTCCTCGTCCACCCAGGTCTCCCGCGCGTTGGCGAGCAGCAGCGCCGGATCGGCGTGACGGTCGGCCGCCCCGAGACGGCCCAGGTCGATGAAGCCCGACACCTCCAAGGTCCGTGGATCGAGGATGATGTTGGGCAGACACAGGTCTCCGTGGCAGACGACGGTGTCGGCCACCTCCTGGCCCCGTCGCCGGGAGATCTCCCCGGTGAGGCGGGCCAGCAACTCCGCAGCAGGCGTGAGTTGCTGTTCCACCGGCAGGAACTCCGGGTTCACCGCGCCCCGCGCCACCACGTCGCGCGCGACCTCGACCACGGCGTCCAGACCCCGGCGGTACGGACACGAGGACACGGGCACCTCGTGCAGCCGACGGACCGCGTCCGCGATGTGCTCCCAGGACGCGCGAAGGTCCTCAGCGCTCACCTGATCAGCGGATACGCCGGAGACGGCCCCGGTGACCAAGCAGGCGCCCGCATCACCGGCGTACCAGTCGAGGACCCGGGGGCCCGGCACGCCCTGCCCGCTCAGCCAGGCGATCCGCTCCCGCTCGGCCTTCAGACCGGCCGTATCCACTGCGGGCACACACTTGGCGTAACGGGTGGCGTCCCCACTGCGAAAGACAGAGGCTTCCGATTCCCCCGCGGTGACCGGCAGCCAGTCACCTCCCACGCCGAACAGCTTCGGTGACAGGACGTGAGGTCCGGAACGATCACTCATGGGGCATCACTAAGGACTGTCTCGGCCCCGTTCCTCGCGCGCGGCCGGCCGGACGGGACTCCGTCTGATCGGCTCGTCTATGCTCCCGCTGGGGGGGAGGCCGAACCGGAAGGCATGCTGAAACATGACAGGGCAACGCGACCGTTGGGCGGAACTGACCGGTGGACAGGCGGGGGAGGAGTACGCGCGGCGATTCGCCCGGCTCGCCGAATCGGGCCAGGACATCCACGGTGAAGCCACCTTCTGCACCACGCTGCTGAGGCCCGCCGCGCGGGTGCTCGACGCGGGGTGCGGCACCGGCCGGATCGCGATCCGGCTGGCGGAGCTGGGCCACCACTGCACCGGCGTGGACGTCGACTCCTCGATGCTGGCCGTCGCACGCCGCGAAGCACCCGCACAGGAGTGGCTCCTCGGCGACCTGGCCCGGCTGGACGCCCTCGCTCTGGACACGGACTTCGACCTGGTGCTCGCCGCCGGCAACGTCATCCCCCTGCTGGCCCCCGGCACCGGAGCGGCCGTCGTCGGGCAACTGGCCGCCGTACTGCGCCCCGGCGGTCTCCTGGTCACGGGCATGGGACTGGACGCGGCCCACCTGCCACTGGCGGAAGCACCGGTGACCCTCACCGAGTTCGACGACTGGTGCACCCGGGCCGGACTGACCTTGGGGCAGCGTTACGCGACCTGGAGCGGCGCCCCGTACACCGACGGCGGCGGCTACGCGGTCAGTGTGCACACCCGCCCCGCCACGTGAATCCGCGGCCGTCCACGGGCCGGGCAGCCTGAGCCGCTGCTTCTGCTGCTGCTTCTGCCTCAAAGATCAGGACCCCCGGCTCCGGGCAGCCCGCCCGGCGTCGCAGCCCTCACGGTGAGCCGCACGCCCTGCGCACGGTCCGAGGAAGGACCCGCTTCGATCGCGAACTCCCCGGGCTCCACCAACCGTTCCCCCGAGCGCGAGACCGACGCCCACACCCTCGCGTCGAGCGTGAGGGAGACCTCCGCCCGCTCCCCGGGCGCCAGAGCGACCCGGTCGAACCCGCGCAGTTCCCGTACCCGGGGCCACGACGACCCACCGAGCACCCGGCGTACGTAGAGCTGGACAAGGACCGCCTCGTCGACCAGCCCGCCCTCGACGGCCTCGGCCAGTCGCGGAAAGCAGCCGTCCCACAGGCTCAGATCGGTGCCCGCCGCCAGCGCCATCGCCCCGGCGGCCCCCGCCCGGACCCCGGCCAGGGCGACCTCCAGGTGGATCTCGTGCAGCTCACGGAGACCCAGCTCCGTCGCCGCGCTGTTGCGGCCGCCGACCGTGGCCCCCTGCCCCGCGAAGTGCTTGAGCACGACCGCCGCCCGGTCCGGCCCGATCCGCTCGCCCGGCGGCCCCTGCACCCCGCGTACCAGCGCCTCGGTGAACCGGGCCGCCAGATACGGATCCTCGCCGAAACACTCCTTGGCCCGCCCCCAGCGCGGATCCCGCACCAGATCCAGCGCCGACACCAGGGCCACACGCCCGCCCCGCGAACGCAGCTGCGCCGCCGCGAGCCCGGCCGCCTCCTCGTACAGCTCGGGATTCATGTCGCGCCGACCGCCAGGTTGACCGGCAACAGGGTGCCGTCCAGCGCCTGGAGCCCGTGCGGCATCTCCTCCACCAACAGGACCGGGATGCCCAGGCGGGTCTGCTCCACGACATGGCGCTGGACGGCGTCGGACACCCGCGCACCCTCCGCCGCCCCGATGCCCGTCTCCGCCGTAACCCCCGACCAGGGGAACTTCTCCGGCTGGGCGGCGGGGAGGTCGATCTTGTTGAGCACCGGGACGATGGTGAGGTCGTTCTCCATCGCGAGATAGAGGTTGGCCAGCGTCTGGCGTCCGCGCGCTGCGACCCGTACAGCGCCCCCATCCCGTCGTACGCGGCCACCTCGGCGCGGAACGCGTCGGTGAGCCGATGGCCGGTCGCCGTCCGCTCGTACGCGGTCCAGCCGTACATCCGCTGGTTGACCTGCCCCACCTTCTCGGTCAGCGTCATCCGGCCCAGCAGATCCCGCACCCGGGCGGCGACGGGCGCGGCGGGGTCGCGGTAGAGGGCGTCGGTCATGGCACGGATCTCCTCGGCCGGAAGCAGGGCAGGACGGTCGTGCGGCGGGAACGGCCGGGCCGGTCAGCGCAGTTCGAGGACACGCACCCCGTACGGGGCGATCACCACCTCCCGCGCCGGCCCACCGCCCTCCAGCTCGCGCAGTTCACCGTCCGCCACGGGCCGCACGGTCACCTCCGCGTCGGACTGGCTCACCAGCCACACGTACCGCGTCCCGTCCTCGTGGACGACGGTGTCGGCGGCGACGTACGGGCTGTCCACCGTCACCGGCCGCGCCGCCCCGGCGACCTCGGCGAGCGCCGCGTACAGCCGGTGCGTCTGCTCGGGGTTGGCCCGCGCCGTGCGGGCGGCCATGTGCTCCATCGGGTAGGTCGCGAGCACGGTGTGGCCCTCGCCCGTCTCATGGCACAGCAGCGCCGGCCGTCCGTGCGCGTCCGTCGCCACGACCCGCGCGCCCGCCGGAACCACCGGGAGGTAGGCGCGGCTGTCCTCGTTCCCGGCGACCGGGAAGACCAGCGTCTCGCCCGCCGCGATGGAACCGAAGTCCTCGGCGAACGTCATCTCCAGGACATCGTCCTCGATCGGCTCCGCGACCCCGTAGGAGAGCTGGAGCTCGACCCCGAACAGACCGTCCAGGTCGTCGAACCACGGGCCGCGCGTCCCCGGGTGCTCGCCCGAGCAGAACGACAGGTAGACCGTCGCCCCCGCGCGGGCCCGCCGCTCCAGAGCCCGCCGGGTGCGGGTCGTCAGCTGACGGGTCGAGGGCAGCAGGTACAGCGCGGCGTCGTCCGGCAGCCCGTCGGCCTCCCGGGCGAACGCCACGGGCAGATCCGCGCCGCGCGCCGCCACGTACCCCTGATGCAGGGAGGTGAAGATCAGCGGCCGGTCGGCGGGCCGGCTGTAGGGGTAGCCGCGCTCCAGGAACGCGGGCACCACCAGCGCGGCCTCGGCGTCGGTGCGGCGGCACCGGGCGAAGTCCACCCGCTTCAACACCTCGGCGAAGGAGGCCAGTTCGCGCAGCGGCTCCTTGGGGCGGCCGGTGCTGTCGGTGATCCCGAAGTGCATCTCGAAGGGGTGGTGGTCGTACGGGGACTGGTCCCACAGGTCGTCGTAGTCCGTGTTGTTCCAGGCGATCCAGCCGGTGGCCCCGCCGAGCAGCGAATTGTGCAGGGTCTGCCGGTAGAAGATCCCCGCGTTCGCCGCCGAGACCGTGTCCGTGGAGAGCCCGAACTCCTCCAGCACGACCGGCTGCCCGGTCACCGCCGCGAGTTCGCACTCGAACGCGGCCCGGTAGTGCTGGCGCGGCCGGTCCGTGTCCGACCGGTAGACGTGCGGTCCCACGAAGTCCACGTACTCCGCGGTGTCCCGCAGCGAGAAGCCGTTGTCGCGGCCCGTCACCTCGATGCCCCACGCCCCGTCGCCGAGCGAGACGGGCTGCGTCCCGCCCGCCGCGCGCACCGCGTCGCACATGAACTGCGCCCAGGCGGTCACCGCATCGCTGGAGGGCGGGTCCACCTGGTAGATACGCCCGTAGCCCGGCATCTCGTTGGTGATCAGCCAGCCCGTCACCGCGGGGTGGTCCTTGAACCTGCGAGTCATCTGGGAGACGAACCAGGCCTGCCGCCCGACGAGCCACACGTCCTCGTACAGGTCACGGCCCCCGCGCCAGACCGGATCCCAGTTCTCGCCGGACATGTGGCCGACGATGAACGTCGGCACCGTCCCCATCCCCGCCTCCGTGTGGGCGTCGAGGAAGTCCCGGAACCGGTCGCACAGCTCCTCGTCGATCCGGCCGGGCTCCGGATGGAAGTCCGGCCAGTAGAAGAACGACCGGGTCATCGTCAGCCCGTGGCCCCGCAGGACGGCCAGCTCCTCGCGCACGGTCTTCGGCTCGTAGTTCCGCCACATCAGCGGACCGCCGGTGCGGGACCAGAAGTTGGCGCCGAGCCAGGGGAGCACGGTGTGGTCATGGGTGAGTTGGGCGCTGTGGCGTCGCATGGTCCTTCTCCGGCGTTCTTCGGTGTACGGGGGCGGTCGGCCGCGTTCGCGGGAGGCGGGCCGATCAGGAGGTGGTGCGGGGCGAGCGGGCGGCCCGCGTGCGGGGCGAGGTGAACGGTCCATGGATCAGGGAACGGCAGGCGCGGGGCCGGTCGACTCCCGTACGACCAGGCGCGGCCGTCCCTCCAGCAGCGCGGCGGGCACGTCCTCGCCGCACCGGGCGAGCAGCGTCAGCGCGGCGGCCGCGCCGACCCGCTGGACCTGCTGGTCCACGCTGCTGAGGCGCGGGTGCAGCCAGCGGCCCAGGGGGAGGTTGTCGTACCCCACCACCGACACGTCCGCGGGTACCCGCAGCCCGGCGCGCTGGGCCGCACCCGTCCCGCAGACGGCCATGGAGTCGTTGGGAAAGACCAGGGCGGTCGGCCGGTCCGGCAGCGCGAGCAGCTCCTCGGTGACCGCGACGGCGGCCTCCTCGGTGAAGTCGGTGTGCCGGACGGCGGCGGGCCGCAGACCCGCCTCCGCCAGGGCCTGTTCGAACGCCGCCCGCCGCGCCCCGGTGTGCACCAGTTCGGCCGGGCCCGCGACGTACGCGATACGCCGGTGGCCCAGCTCCAGCAGATGGGCGACCGCCTCACGGACGCCCGCGCCCTGCTGCCCGAGCCCTACCCCGGGCACCGGGCCTGCGGGATCCGGTGAGCCGAGCAGTACGGCCGGCAGCCCGAGGCCCTGGAGGAGCCCGGGGCGGGGGTCGTCCGACCGGGCCTCGGTCAGCACCGCACCGTCGATCCTGCCCTCGGCGACGAGCCGTTCGTACAGTGCGCTCTCCTCGGCCATGCCCGGCACCAGATGCAGCAGCAGACCGTAGCCCCGGGGGGCGAGCTCGCCCTCCAGACCGGTGATCAGCTCGCTGAAGTGGGGGTCGGCGCCGAGCACGTCCGCGGGGCGGCGGACGACGAGGGCGATCGTCCGGGTCCTGGCCCGGCGCAGCGCGGTCGCCGACGCGCTGGGCGACCAGCCCAGCTCGGCCGCCGCCGCCAGGACCCGGCGGCGGGTCGCTTCCGAGATCCGCCCCGTGCCGTTGACCGCCTGGGACACCGTGGCCGTGGAGACCCCGGCCGCCGCGGCCACCGCCTTGATGGTCGGCCGGCCCGCGCCCGCGGACCCCCCTTCAACCGGGCCGAGGGCGGGTCCCCCCGGCCGGTCCTCAAGATCCTCAAGACGTTCCTTCACATCTTCACCGCCCCGCTGACGAGTGCCTGTTGCATGCGCTTCTGCAGCACGGTGTAGACCGCCCAGACCGGGACCAGCGTCAGCACCGTACCGGCGGTCAGGATGCCGTAGTCGGTGCCGGTCAGGGACTTGAGGGTGGGCAGCGCCACCTGCACGGTGCGCTGCTCCGGGTCCGGCCCGATGATGACGAGCGAGTAGAGGTACTCGTTCCAGAACGTCAGGAAGTTCAGCAGCAGGATCGTCGCGATCCCCGGCATGCACATCGGGGTGTACACATGCCGCAGCACGCCGAAGGTGGACGCCCCGTCGATCCGCGCGGCCTCCTCCATCTCGCGCGGGATCGTCCGCATGAACTGCACCAGGATCACCACCGACAGCGGCATCGCCGTCGCGGGCAGGAACAGCACCATGAAGGCCCGGGTGTGGAACAGCCCGGTCGCGGCGGCCAGCAGGAACGTGGGGAAGAGCGCGGCGAACGTCGGCACCAGGAAGCCGAGCGAGAACACCCGCTCCACGAACGCCCCCAGCCTCCCCTCCGTACGGGCGATGGCGAACGCCGCCGGAATGGCCAGGCCCAGGGTGAGCGCCAGCGCCAGCGCGGTCACCAGGACCGAGTTGACGACGGCCGGACCGAGGTCGGCGGAGGAGAACGCCTCGGTGAAGTTGTGCGCGGACAGCGAGGTCGGCAGCGCGAACGGGCTCCCGAAGATCTGGTCGTTCGTCTTGAACGCCGAGACCAGCAGATAGTAAAGAGGGACGACGAGCAGCGCCGCGTACAGCGAGGCGAGGACATGGGCCGGCAGCCAGGACTTCTGGAACTTCATGGAACCGCTCCGATCAGTAGTTCTGGCGGAAGACGCGACGGATGGTCAGCAGCCCGGCCAGACCGACCAGGAACAGGAACACGCCCACCGTCTGGCTGTAGCCGAGGTCGGCCGCGATGAACGCCTTCTGGTACACGAGGAAGGACAGGGTCGTCGACGAGGAGCCCGGCCCGCCCTGGGTCAGCAGCAGCACGTTCTGCGCCGAACCGAACAGGGTCCACAGGAACTGCAGCATCGTCACCACACCCACGAAGTCCCGGATCACGGGGAAGTGGATGCGCCACATGGCCCGCCAGTGCCCCGCCCCGTCGAGCTGCGCGGCCTCCCCGATCTCGTCCGGCACACTCCCCAGCCGCGCCGCGAACAGCACAACCGTGAACCCGATGCCGCTCCACACGTCGAGGACGATCAGACAGGCCAGCGCGGTCGACGGCGAGGCCAGCCAGGCGTCGGCCAGCGTCCCCAGGCCCACCTTGTCCAGCGCGCCGTTGAACAGGCCGTCCGGGGAGAGGACCGCGTAGAACACCATCGCCTTGGCGGGGGTGGAGATCAGGCCCGGGATGAAGAGGAGGTAGCGCAGGACGCGGTGCCCCGGGGGCCGTTGGGCGACGAAGTACCCCAGCATGTACGCGCCGACGATCATCAGGGGCAGCGCGACGACGAGCTGGACGGCGGTGTTGGTCACCGCGTCCATGAAGACCGGATCGGCGAGGACGGTGCGGACGTTGCCGAGACCGGCGAAGGACACCGGCTGCAGCATGCCGGGCCAGTGCAGCGCGGCGATCACGAAGATGGCGACCAGCGGGCCGACCATGAAGACGAGGTACCAGACCAGCGCCGGCACGGCGAGGATCACCCCGCCCTGCTTGCGGCGCGGGGGAGGGGAGGGAGTGGAGGGTGCTTTCCGGGCGACCGAGGCGCCGCCCGGGGCGGACGAGAGCAACGTCATGAGGGACTCGCTAAGGGCTCGGGCGCGCGGGATCAGTCCGTGCGGTAGGCGGATTCGAGGGCGGAGCGCACGGCGGCGGCGCTCGTCCCCCGGGTGAACGCGGTGCTGGTCGCGGTGATCAGCGGTTGGGTGGCCGTCGGGGGGACGTACAGATCCGGCAGCAGCACCAGCCCGACCCGGCCCCCGAGCCGCTGGGCCTTGGCCACCAGCGGAAAGTCCTTGCTGACGGTGTCCGTCACCAGGGCCATGTCCCGCCCGCTCTCGGTGATGAAGCGCGAGACCACCTCGGGCCGGTACATGAACCGCAGGAACTTCTCGACCGAGGAGATCTTCCTGACCCCGTTCGGGCTGATCCAGAAACCGATGAGGGTGTACGAACGCAGAATCGTGGGCTTCTCGTGGGCCGCCCCCGGGGCCAGCGGCCAGCCGCCGATCTCGGTGCGGCCCGCGGTCCTCGCCGGAACCTTCGCCAGCGCGGAGGACATCGCCGACTGGATGGCCGCGGCCTCGGTGTTGTACTGCGTGGTCATGGTGTCCGAGGTCAGCCCCTGCGCCTTGTCGGCGAAGACACCGGCGTCCCGCAGCTCGACGAAGTAGTCGATGCCCTCGCGGACGCCCCGGCTGCCGCTGAAGTCGCCGCTCGCGTAGACCTTCCGCGCTTCGTCCGGGGTCAGGAAGGTCTGGATGATCTGGGCCAGCAGCTTCTGCCCGGTCCAGTCGTTGCCGCCGACAGTGACGGGGGCGATGCCCTTGCTGCGCAACTTCCGTGCGGCGCCGATGAGGTGGTCTCCGGTGGTGGGCACGGAGCCGACCCCGGCGCGCTCCAGCAGGGTCGTGTTGTAGGCGACGGGCCAGTTGGTGGCGAAGTACGGGAAGGCGCGGAGCCGGCCCTTGCCGTCGGTCCATTCCTCCAGCGCGGCGGGCAGCACCCGCTCGCGCAGCCCCCAGTCGTCGAGGTACCCCTTCACGTCGACGGTCGCACCGACCTCGGTCCAGGCCAGCGTCTTGTCGTACAGGTTGACCATGACGACGTCCGGCTCCTTGCGGGCCAGCCGGGAGGTCTCGTAGACCTGGGGAAGGTCGTCGCCGTTGACGAGGTTCTTGACCCGGAGCCCGGGGTGTTCCGCGTGGAACTCCTCGACCACGGCCTTGTAGGTGGGGGAGCCCGGGGCGGTGGTGCCGAGCTGGGTGTGGACGATCAGGGTGCCCGGGTCGGAGTCGGCCGAGGCGAACGGGGAACAGCCGGACAGGGCGGGGAGTGCGGCGGCGGCGAGGCCGGAACCTGTAGCGAGGAAGCCGCGCCGGCTCAGGGATGAGCGCACAGCGAGATGTCTCCAACCGGGACGGTGACGACGTTTGGTTAATCGATATACCTGCGGGTTGCGAGAAACCTAAGGACACATTCCGCTTCGGTCAACCCCCGGTTGCGCAGGATGAATACTCCGACATTTCGGCGCGGTGGATGCCGCCGCGCGGCGGGGCCGAGCGGGTGCCGGCGGTACGGCTCCCGGTCGTGCCGACTCATCCCGCCACGACCGCACCGTGGACGAGGCCGAGGAGTTGAGCGTCGCCGTGGACAGGGCCGGGGAGTTGAGTGTCACCGCGGGCAGGGCCGAGGAGTTGAGCGGCCGAGCGGACCACCGGCGTCCTGGATCAGACTGTCCCCGGGGGTCTCTCCACCCGGCGACATCCCGGCATCCTGACATCCCGACGCCCCAGGAGTGACCGGCATGCCGCCACGCGTCCACGTTCTTGCCCGCAGCCCCTTGACGCCCGCAGCGGTCGCGGAGTTCCTGGCCCTGTCGACGGAGCCGCCGGTGGACGATGATGTCGAAGCCGTCGACGCGGAACTGACCCGCCGCGGATGGGACTGGGAGCACGAACTGGTCTGCGACTCCTTCCGCACGGGGCACGGACACGTGGTCTGCTCCGACGGCAGGAACCCCTTCGGGCAGGCCGACGTCCGCAGCTTCCTCGTGTTCGGAGAGCTGTATCCGTTCGACGAGCACGACGAGGACATGACCAACGAGCCCTGGCTGCGCGAGCACATGGACCTCTGGAGCCAGGTGCCGGGCTGGGAGCGGGACGAGGCGTGCACCTACCAGGACTGCGAATCAACCCTCGCGCAGGCCGCCCTGGCCGTGACCGAGCATCTGGGCGCGGCGCCCGAGCGGAGCCTCCTGTCGGATGCCGCGGTGGTCACCGGCCCGGCGATGACGCACCGCGTCTGGCGCACCCCGACCCATGCCGTGGTCCTCGGCCCCGCGGCCGACAACGGCCCCTACGGCTACCTGACCCACCTCCAGCTGTCTCTCACCCCGCGCACCTGCGCTCCCGAACTGCCGCCCGTAGCCGACGAGAACGCGCTCGACGCGTGGATCACCGCGCACGTCGACTGGTGACCGCCCGCCCCGACCGACCGATCGCCCGCCCAGCCGCCCGTTCGTCACGGCACGGTGACCCGGCTCCCGGTCACCTCACCAAGCGGCGATGACCGGCACGCCGGCCTCGTGCCGCGCCCAGGCCCCGTCGAGCCGCGTGAGCCGGTCCGCGGCGGCGATGCCGTACAAGGCCGCGACCTTGCCGCCGCTGATGTCGAACGCCACGGCGCCCACGACCCGGACCCCGACCACGGCGATCACGGCCGGGGAGTCGTTGACCCTCGCGAGGTACATCGCGGGCGACCCGCCGGCCAGCCGCCGCTTCGCCGGCGTGGGCTTGAAACCGGCCCGTACGAACGAGGCGACCCGCTCGGGCGTCCGGTAGCTCAGCAGTCGCCTGGCCAGTCCGGCGCCGTCCGAGACCGCCGTCACGTTGTCGGTGAGCAGCGCCACCAGCCGGTCGGTGCGCCCCGACGCGGCGGCGGCGAGGAACTCCTCGACGACCCGGCGCGCGGACGCGGGGTCGGCCTCGCCGCCGCGGCGGCGCTCGGCGGCGACCCGGGTCTGGGCCCGGTGGGCATGCTGCTGGCTCGCCGATTCGGTGATGTCGAGGATCCCGGCGATCTCGGCATGGCTGTACGAGAACGCCTCCCGCAGGACGTAGACGGCCCGCTCGGCCGGCGAGAGGCGCTCCAACAGGGTCAACACGGCCAAGGACACCGACTCGCGCTGCTCGAAGGTGTCGGCCGGGCCGAGCATCGGGTCGCCTTCGAGGAGCGGTTCGGGCAGCCAGGCGCCGGCCGTTCGCTCGTGCCGCGCCTGCGCCGAGCGGAGCCGGTCCAGGCAGATGTTCGTGGCGACCTTGGTCAGCCACGCTTCCGGAACCGCGATCCGCTCACGGTCCGCGGCCTGCCAGCGCAGGAACGTGTCCTGCACGGCGTCCTCGGCGTCGGCTGCCGACCCGAGCAGACGGTACGCGAGCGAGGCCAGCCTCCCCCGACCGGCCTCGAACCTGTCGACCGCTGCGCTGTCCATGGCGAACACTCTAGGCGGCGACCCGCACACCGGGCCGGTCGGCCGCAGGGGCCAGACGGTGCCTGCGCTTCGGGATGCCGAAGGTCGGGTGGGCGATGCCCCACTCGGCCCCCGAGAGCACACCGGCTTTGAGGCGCGCGGCGGTTCGGCCGCCCAGGTACCAGGACTTCGACCGGACGTCCCCGTCCACCATCTGGAAGATCGCGTCCCGCCGCCCGAGGCTGATGTGGTTGCCGAAATACTTCAGCCCGGTGGCCGGCACCTCGTCGCCCGTCAGGCGCGCGATGATCGCGGCGGTCGCCCGCATATTGGTGAGCCCGGCCGACGCGCAGGACATCGGCAGCGGTCGGCCGTTCGCGCCGATCGCGTAGGCGCAGTCACCGGCGGAGTAGACGTCCGGGTGCGAGACCGAGCGCATGGAGCGGTCGACGACGATCTGCCCGGTGTCGGCGACCTCCAGGCCGGCGGCGGCCGCGATGGGGTGCACGGCGAACCCGGCCGACCACACGGTCACATCGGCCGCAAGGGCCGCACCGTCGGCGGTGATCGCCCGGTTCGGCTCGACGGCTGCGACAGCGGCGTGCTCGTGGACGGTGACGCCGAGCCGGTCGAAGGCTTCCCGCAGGTGGCGGCGTGCCTTCGGGGAGAGCCAGGCGCCCAGCTCGCCACGGGCGGCGAGTGCGACCGAGATCCCGGGCCGCGACTCGGCCAGCTCGGTCGCGGTCTCGATGCCGGTCAGCCCCTCGCCGACGACCAGGACGGACCCGCCCTCGCCGAGACCGTCCAGGCGCTCGCGCAGACGCAGTGCCGAGCCGAGGCCGGTCACGTCGTAGGCGTACTCGGCCACGCCGGGCACGCCGCGGTGGGCGGCCGAGCTGCCGAGCGCGTAGAGGAGGGTGTCGTAGGACAGTTCGCCGGGCCCGTCCTCGCCGGTCACGGCGACGGTCCTGCGTTCGGGGTCGAGACCGGTCACCCGGGCCAGGCGCAGCCGCACCCCGGTGCCCGCGAACACGTCGGCGAGCTTGCGGCGCGCGATGTCCTGTCCGGCCGCCACCTGGTGGAGCCGCATCCGCTCGACGAAGTCGGGTGCGGCGTTGACGACGGTGATCTCGGTGTCGGCGGGGGAGAGCCGGCGGGCCAGGTTTCCGGCGGCGAAGGCTCCGGCGTACCCGGCGCCGAGGACGACGATGCGGTGCTTCGTGAGCTTCATGACGTGGCTCCTGTCTCGTTCGCGTACCCCTTGAACGGGACAGCGCTCCGATTGCTGACAGGACACGGATGTGACGCGGGTCACCAGAGGGCGGCGGCGCGGGCCTGCCGATGTCACCCGCGCCCCGGAACCGTCGGGGACACCCTCAGCGAGCAGGCCCCCGCACCTCGAACGGGTCCGGCACCGCCCCCGTCCAGCGGTGCAGCACCGCCCGCCCGGTCTGCAGCGTGGTCCCCCCGGAGTCGACCGTGCCCGCCTCGGCCACGTAATAGCGGCCGTCGTCGAGCGAGACCAGACCGTACTGGCCGCCCGACTCGTAGCCGTACACCCCGGACGGTTCGTGGTGCAGCCCGCGCGGGAGGAGGGAGAGGATACGGCCGGTCTCGGGGCGCGGCTGCCCCTTGACCTCACCCCGGCGGGCGGGCTTCGAGCCGTCCACCACAAAGAGCGCGTAGTTGGGGAAGGCCGCCTTCTTGCCCTTGTACACGGCCATCAGCCAGTTGCCGCTGTCCCCGTCGTACTCCAGGTTCTGGACCCCGTAGGTGGTGTTGCCGGTGTAGGCAAAGAACTTGCCGTCGGGGGAGGCGGGGCCGCTGGTGTGCAGCGCGTCCTCGCTGAGCGGCCGCTCGTACTTCCGCCAATTGCGCACGTCGTACTGGAGCAGCACCTGGTGGTCGTTGTCGGTGCGGGTGGTGTTGGAGTAGACGCCGTACGCGACCGTGAGCCGCCCGCCGCCCCTGCCGTTCAGATCGGGGCCGAAGGCGACGCCGTCGATCCCGCTGCAGCCGTAGCGGTGGTCGGGGGTGTTGCCCGTGTCGCCGTCGAAGACCCCGTCACCGTTCATGTCGGCGGTGTAGTCCCGCACGACCTCCCGGAGATGGACGGTGGAGAGCACATCCGTGGTCCGGGCGTCCATGTTCATCCGGGTGATGCGGGCCCCGTCGAAGATCGCCGCATAGAAGGCCTGGGCGGCCTTGTACTCCAAGGAGCCGTAGACCCGCCCGTCCGCGCTGTTGAAGTCCAGATCGCCCAGATGCCCGGTGAGGCCGGTGACCGACCCGATCGGTCTGCCCGCCAGGTCGGTCTTGACCAGCAGATTGGTGAAGGAGAAGTACATGTGGCCCCGGCGGCGGTCGATGGCCGTGCCCTGGAGATGCCCGGACGACCAGGCCCCGCCGTCGACGGAAGCGGGCAAGGCGGGGGAGAAGGACGGGGCCGGTGTCGAGGACGGGAAAGGGGACGGCGACGGCGTACGGGCATGGGCCGCGCCCCCGCCCACCGCGAGGAGGGCCGACGCGAGGACGGTGGACAGGAACAGGGCGGCGATACGCGCGGGTGCTCGGCTTCGCATGGTTCCTCCGAGATCGTGATCCTGGGGTGTGCGGCGCTGCCGGATACGAGAAGTGCCTCAGGCCCTGCCGTGGGAGACCCGCGACCGCCGGGCCACCGCATCCAACGACACCGCCAGGAGCAATACCCCGCCGGTGACCATGAAGCGGTAGGCGGAGTCGAGATTCAGCAGAGTGAGTCCACTGGAGATCGACTGGATCACGAGTACGCCGAGCAGAGCGGCGAACGCGGAGCCCCGGCCGCCGAACAGGCTGGTGCCGCCGATGACGGCCGCGGCGATGGCGTTGAGGTTGACGTCGCCGCCGCCGCTGCTCTGGTTGGCCGCCGCGAGCCGGGAGGCGGAGAGGATCCCGCCGGCGCAGGCGAGCGTCGTGCACAGTACGAACGCGGTGGTGAGGACGGCCGTCACGTTCACGCCCGCACGCCGGGCGGCCTCCATGTTGCCGCCCACCGCGTACATCGACTTGCCGAACGAGGTGCGGGACAGCACGTAGTGCAGCACCAGCACCAGAGCGAGGAAGAACACGAACATCCAGCCCACCCCCCGGTCCCGGTTGAGATACCAGACCGCGGCGCCGAGACCGGCCAGCAGCGCCAGACTCCGTCCGACGAGCAGACGCCGGGACGCGGCGGCGAGACCCGCCCGGCGGCGCTCCGCGGCTCGGGCGGCCCCGGTGGCGTAGAGGATTACCGCGCCCACGACGACCAGCGTGTACGCCAGCCAGGGCGGCAGGAACTGGAGTTGGGCGAAGGCCACGAGACCCGAGTCGTACGGCAGGTTGATCGAGCCCTTGGGCCCGAGTATCCACAGTTGCACGCCGAGGAAGCCGAGAAGGCCGCCGAGTGTGATGACGAAGCTGGGCACCCCGATCCGGTTGTGGACCTGGGCGTAGAACCAGCCGATCAGCGACGCGAGGGCCAGCGACGCGGTGACGGCGAGCCAGGCCGGCAGACCTCGGTCGACGAAGAGGACGGCCAGGACGGCGGCGCTGAGTCCGCTGACCGAGCCGACCGACAGGTCGATCTGCCCGACGAGGAGGACGCAGACGACCCCCAGGGCGATGATGCCGACCGGCACGCTTTCGAGGGCGAGGTTCGTGAGGTTCGCGCTCGACAGGAAGATGGGGTTGAGGATCTGCATGACGACCCAGATCACGACGAGCCCGGCGAGGACGGGCAGGAGGCCGAGGTCGCCGCCGCGCAGCCGGGCGGACGCGGCCCGCCGACGGTCACGGGCCCTGTCGGACCAGGTCGTCGGCTCGTGGGGGTTGCCGGGGGAGAGTTCCGGGCTGGTGACAGTGGCCGGTTCCGTCATGATGCTTCCCCCTTGTGCGCCGCTGCCGGCCCGTTGCCCACGGCCTGTTCACCCATGGCCCGGTCGCCCACGGCCTGTTCGCCCACGGCCCGGTCGCCCACGGCCTGTTCGCCCACGGCCCGGTCGCGGCCGGCCCGGCGGCTGACCACGTTGTCCGTGGCTCCGGTGATGGCTGCCACCAGGTCCGACGCGGTCGCCTCGGCCGCGTCGAAGAGGCCGTTGTTGCGGCCGAGCCGCAGGACGGCCACGGTGTCGGCGACGGCCCGCACGTCGGCCATGTTGTGGCTGACCATGATGACGCCCAGGCCGCGCTCCCTCAGCCGCTCGATCAGGTTGAGCACCTCCGCCGTCTGCGCCACCCCCAGCGCGGCCGTCGGCTCGTCGAGGATGATCACCTTCGGGTCGCCCAGAAGGGTCCGCGCGATGGCCACCGTCTGCCGCTGGCCGCCGGACAGGGCCGCGACCGGAACTCGTACCGAAGGGATCTTCGCCGACAGCTCCCCGAGAAGAGCGCGGGAGCGGATCTCCATGGCCACTTCGTCCAGGCGCAGCCCGCGCAACTCCCGCCCGAGGAAGAGGTTTTCCACCACGTTCAGGTTCTCGCACAGGGCGAGGTCCTGGAACACGGTCGCGATCCCGAGCCGCTGGGCGACGGCCGGGGAGGTGATGGAGACGGTCCCGGTGTCGAAGCCGACGGTCCCGGCATCCGGCTGGTGCACCCCGGAGAGAACTTTGACCAGGGTGGACTTCCCCGCGCCGTTGTCGCCCACCAGGGCCACCACCTGACCCGCGGCGACATCGAGGTCGACATCGGTGAGCGCGGCGACAGCGCCGAAGGATTTGCTGATACCGCGCAGCGAGAGCAGCGGGCCTCCTGACGACGCGCGGGGGGAGGGCAAGGACTCAGCGGTCATGACCGACCTTCCGAGGCGGGCAGGCAGGCAGGCAGGCAGGCAGGCAGGCAGTCGGGTAGGGAGAGGGGGAGGGGGCATTGCCGCGGTCGTCCCGCGACTACGAGACGCCAGCGTCGGCACAGGCGGCCGCGTACGTCGCCGTGCACACCTCGGCGGTCTTCAGCGGTTTCCCGTCGCCCACCAGAACCTCCGCGATGTTCTCGCGGGTGACCACGGTGGGGGTGAACAGCTCCGAGGGAGTGCCGAACAGGGTCGTGTCGCCCTTGGGCTTCTTCCCCTCGACGAAGGAGAACGCCGCGACGGCCGCGGCTTCCGCGACGGTCTTGATGGGCTTGGAGATGGTGTTGAACTGATCGCCCTTGATGATCCGCTGGGCGGCGGCGAGTTCGGCGTCGTTCCCGGTCACCGGTGGCACGGTCGCTCCGGCCGCTTTGAACGCGGCGATGGAACCGCCGCCCGTGCCGTCGTTGGCGGCCACCACTCCGGCGACCTTTCCCGGGAACTTGGCTATCTGGCCGCTGACCCAGCTCTGGGCCTTCCCCGGCTCCCAGGCAGGGGTGTCGTACTCGGCGAGAAGCTTGAACCCGCTGGAGTCGACCGCGCTGTGTATGCCCTTCTTGATCAGGCCCGCCGCCGCGTCGGTCGGTGATCCGTTGACCTGGAGGAGGCCGCCCTCGGCCGAGGTGGACTTGAGATGGTCCACCAACGACTTGCCGATCATGGCGCCGATCTTCTCGTTGTCGAACGAGACGTAGTAGTCGGCCTTGACCGCCGGGATCGGCCGGTCGTACGCGATGACGGGAACCCCTCGCCCCTGTGCCGTACGGACGGTGCTGGCCGCCGCGGCGGAGTCCACCGGGTCGATCACGATGACGTCGGCACCCTGCGCGAGAGCGGAGTCGGCCTGCTGCTGTTGCTTCGAGGCGTCGCCGCCCGCGTTCTGGTAGAGGACCTCGCAACCGCCGCACAGATCCTTCATCTTGGCCTTGAAGAGCGGTGCGTCGTACAGCTCGTACCGGGTGGAGGCGATGTCGGGCATCAGGAAGGCGATCTTCGCGTCCTTCGACGACCCGCCGTCCGAGCGGTTCGGCGCTTTCGTCGTACAGGCGGATGCGGAGACGATCACCGTCATCACGGACAGGGCCGCGGCGAACGATCTGACAGAGCGTTGCTTCACTGGAATCTCCCGGTCTTCAGGCGGAGAGCCTCCTCTGCGTCAAATTAACATCGAGCGTGTTAGTAGTGTCAATGGACATGTCATAAATAACAGGATGGTGGGGGCACTCAGAGGTGTCCGGACAACCGCGTGTGAGCTCCCCACGCGGTCCGGGCCGTCGCCAGCTCCGCCCGGTAGCGCTCGTATCCGTCCTCGTACAACGCCCGTACGTCCTCGCGCGGATCGACCACCTCATGGCGTCCCGGCGCCGCCTCGTACCCGGGGGACAGCGAGGCCCTGGCGACGGACACCACGCCGAGCGCCCCGACCTGCTCCTCCAACGGAATGCGGACAGGCCGGCCGAGGACGTCGGCGATCAGCCGGGCCCACGTCCGCGACCGTGTGCCGCCGCCGCACAGAGCGAGGGTGCCGCTCAGCCCCGCCGTGTCCAGGCAGTGCCGGGCCGCATAGCCGATGGCCTCACAGACGGCCCGGACGGCGTCCGCCCGGCCGGTCGCCAGGCTGAGCCCGTCGAGTCGGCCCTGGGCCGACGGCTCGACGAACGGGGCCCGTTCGCCCGCCTCGGACAGGAAGGGGAAGGCGTGGACGCCCCGGGCGCCGGGCGGGCTGTCGTCGAGCAGGGTGTCCACATCGGCCGTGGTCGCGCCGACGAGGGCGAGCACCCACTCCAGCGCGGCCGTGCCCACCATGGCGGGCATGGCGCGCAGCCACCGGCCGGGGTCGGGCGTGCACAGCCACATACCGGCGGGCTCGGCGAGCGGATCGAGCGCGACGCGGTCGGTCAGCACCTGGCTCGCGAGGGTCGTCCCGAGGATGAGGACCCCGTCCCCCACCTCGCGCACCCCGCTGCCGATCGCGCAGGCCGGCAGGTCGTACGGCCCCGCCACCACCGGCAGCCCCTCGGGCAGCCCCAGGAGTCCGGCGCCGTGACCGTCCAGCCCGAGCACCGTGCCGGGGGTGGCGGGAGGCGGCAGCAGCCCCGCCCGGTCCTCGACACCGCACGCCGCCAAGGCCTCGGGCGCGTAGCGGCGGGTACGGGGGTCGAGGAACGGCAGGGTCGCGTCGGAGGCGTCGAGGCACACCTGACCGGTGAGGCGCTGGGCGACCGCGTCGACGCAGTACCCCGCGACGGCGGCGCGGTCCAGCGAGTGGGGCTCGTGCTCCTGGAGCCAGTTCAGCAGCGGGCCGTGACACCCGGGGAACATGCCGGAGCCGGTGTGCGCGTAAGCGGCGTTGATCGTGCCGTCCGCCAGCCAGCGGGTCACCAGGTCCGAGGCCCGCGCGTCCATCCAGGAGATGGCGGGCCGCACCGGCCGGCCGTCGGAGTCCCGCAGCCACAACCCGTCGCCCTGCCCGGTGAGCGCCACCGCGTCCGGCAGATGGCCGACCTCGGCCGCGACCTCGCGTACGACATCGGCGACGCCGGACACCACGTCGTCGAGATCCTGCTCGACCCGCCCGCCCGACAGCATCTCCACGTGCGAGCGCCGGATCGCGGAGGCCACGGCCCCGCCGGCCTCGTCGAACGCCACGGCCTTGGTGACCGACGTTCCGATGTCCACGCCGATGATGGTCCTCAACCCTGCTACCTCCTGTGCGAGCCGATGGGATTCCGGGGCGGCGGCGGCAGTCAGGACTGCCCGGCCACCAACACGTCCCGGTTCGCGAGGTGCCGCAACTCCTCCCCCCGGACGAAGCGGCCGACCTCGGCGGCGGTGATGGTCGCCGCACGGTGCGCCGTCTGCCGGGTCGCGCCCGCGAGATGGGGCGTGGTGATCACATTCGGTACGTCACGCAAGGCCCAGTCGGCGGGGATCGGCTCGATGTCGTACACATCGAGGGCGAGCGCCCCGAGAGCGCCGCTGCGCAACAGCTCCGGCAGCGGCGCGTGGTCGAGCAGCCCGCCGCGCGCGGAGTTGACCAGGACCGCACCGTGCGGCAGCAGCCCCAGGCGACGGGAGTCGAGCAGGTGGTGGGTCTCCTCGCTCAGCCGGGCATGCAGGCTCACCACCGAACTCCGGCTCAGAAGGGCGTCCAGCTCGACGAGTTCGACACCGTCCGCCGCGACCGCGACGGGATCAGCGTACGGGTCGGCCACAAGCACCTGAGCCCCGAAGGCGCGCAGCACCCGCGCCACGATGCGGCCGATGGCCCCGTAACCCACGAGCCCGACCGTGGCCCCGCCGAGCTCCCCGCCGCTCTCCTCGTACGCGTACAGATCACCCCGCCAGACGCCCCGCTTGAGCTCCGCGTCGGCGACGGCGATGCGCCGCATCGCGGCGAGCACCAGCCCCACGGCGAACTCCGCGGCGGCGGGGGCGTTGCGGCCGGGGGCGAAGCTGACCCTGACGCCGTGACGGGTGGCAGCGTCCAGATCCACATTGACGGGCCCGCCCCGCGATACGGCGACGAGACGCAACGCGGGCGACGCGGCGAACACCCGCTCGGTGAACGGAGCCATCTGCGTCACGCAGACGGACGCCCCGTCCAGCGCCTCGACGAGCTCGTCCTCCGTACCGCTCGCCTCGCGGACCTCCGCGACCGAACCGAAGGGCTCATGGGGCCAGGGGAGGGTCAGTTCCGTGAACTCCAAAAGCTCCCCGCCCGTACCGGACAGCTCCTGGCTCACTGCCGCGCGAATCAACGCGGGACGGACGAAGTGGTCGCCTGCGGCGAGGATGCGCATGACGTCGGATTCCTTCTGCGAGGAGAGCCGGTGGGACTGCGTGGCGAGCAGGTCGGAGCCTGGTCCGGGCCTGACCCGAGCCGCGACAGGCCGGTCCTGGGCTGTGGAATTTCTGTTAAATTTAACAGCGCGTGAGTGAACCGGCAATGCACCGGGCCCATACGCGCCACGGCAACTGCACGGGCCCTGCCTCGACTCGACCTCAACCTCGAAAAGGCGGTCTTCATGAGCGCTCGTCTCCTGCTGGTACGGCATGGTGAGACCGAGTGGCACGCGGAGAACCGCTACGCCGGCGTCACCGACGTCGCCCTGACACTCCGAGGCATGGCCCAGGGAACCGACCTCGGAACCTGGGCCGCCCGCAGCGGCGTGGACGCGGTCGCCTGCTCCCCGCTCAGCCGCGCCCGCCTGACGGCGAGTCCCGCGGCGGTGGCGCTTGGCCTGGCGGTGGAGGTTCAGGAAGGGCTGCGGGAGGTGGACTTCGGCTGGGGCGAGGGCCGGACCATCCAGGAGATGGCCGAGGAGGACCCCGAAGCCGTACGGCGGTTCCGCGAGGATGCCGACTCCGGCGCCTTCCCCGGCTCCGAACCCGTCGCCCGGGCAGCGGCACGGTCGACCGAAGCCCTCCGCGACCTCGCACACCGTCACCAGGGAGGCAGAGTGCTCGTCGTCGCCCACAACACCCTGCTGCGCATCGCCCTGTGCGAACTGCTCGGACTGCCCCTAGGGCGCTATCGCCGCATCTTCCCGCGGCTGGACAACGGGGCCGTCACGGAGATCGAAATCCACGGTGCGGAGACGGCGCTGCGCTCGCTCAACGTACCCACGGCCTCGCCCCCCGCCCCCGCGTCCGGTCCGAGCCCTGCGGGAGACTGACCCCCATGACCAAGAGATCCGCCGAAGAGCGCCGACGGCTCATCGCCGACCACGTGGTGGAGCAGGGCACGGCCACGGGCGCCGCCCTCGCCCAGCTCACGGGCGTGAGCCTGATGACCGTCCACCGGGACCTCGACGACCTCGCGAGGCAAGGGGTGCTGCGACGTTTCCGCGGCGGCGCGTCCGCCCTGCCCTCCACGGTGTTCGAATCGAGCCTCGACTACCGGCTCGGCGTCAACACGGCGGAGAAGAAGGCCGTCGCGCGCGCCGCCGCCGCATTGGTGGAGCCCGGCATGTCGGTGATGCTCGACGACTCGACCACGGTCCTGGTCATGGCCGGCCTGCTGATCGACCTCGCCCCGCTCACCGTGGTCACCAACGCCCGCCGCGTGCTGGACGTCTTCGCCGGATGCGAGGGCATCCGCCTGATCGCCCTGGGCGGCGAGTATTCGCGCACCCACGACTCCTTCCTCGGGATGCCGTGCGTCGAGGCGGTGGAGGCGCTCTCCGTCGACCTCGTCGCGGTCTCCACGTCTGCGCTCGACGCCAGGACGGCCTACCACCAGGAGCAGGACGTGGTACTGGTCAAACGGGCGATGCTGACGTCGGCGGCGACGAAGGTGATGCTCATGGACCACACCAAGCTCGCCCGGACCGCACTGCACCGAGTCGGTCCCGTCGGCGACCTGGACCACCTGGTCGTGGACGACGGAGCGGACGCCGACCTGCTCGGCAAACTCCGGGAACGGACCAGTGTCACGGTGGCGACCGTCGCACTATGAGCCGCCCTCCACCATGAGCCCGCCCTCCCCTCATGATGAAACACATGTTAACTTCACACACAAAACATCATCACCGCCACTGACGATGGCCTGCCACGCGATCGGCGGACCGATGTGAACACGTTCGGCGGACCGATGTGAACACGTGAGGCCCGTCCCGCCAGGGAAGGACGCTTTCCGCCATGAGCAGTGAATCCCGTCGCACCACATCCCGCACTCCGGCCGTGATCGGCATCGACGTGGCGACCGCGTCCGTCCGCGCGCTGTGCGTGGACGGACAGGGAAACGTGCTCGCCGAGGCGCGGGCCGATCTGCCGCCCCCCGTACGAACCCCTGCGGGGACGAGCGAGCAGGACGCCCGGTCCTGGTGGCCCGCCGTACGGTCAGCGCTGCGCCGCACCACGAGCGCGCTGCCCCGGAGCGGCCGAGAGGTGGTCGCGGTGGCTGTGTCGGCGACATCCGGCACGATCGTGCCCACCGGGCGGGACGGCGAACCGCTCGGCCCGGCCCTGATGTACGACGACCGGCGAGCCGCCGCCATCAACGCCGAGGCCCAACGGGCGGGCAGCGCTCGTTGGGAGGGGCTGGGCCTGTCGGTGGGGCCCACGGCCGCACTCGGCCGAGCTGTCTGGTGCCTGCGGACGTACGGCCCCGCCCTGCGCCATGTCCTGCACACACCCGAGTCGATCGGCCGCGAGCTGACGGGCCACCCTGTGGCCGCGGACTGGAGCCACGCGCTCAAGTCCGGTTACGACGCCCGGGCGGGGGAGTGGGCGCATGAGGTGTTCGGCGCTCTGGACTTCCCGCTGGCGCTGCTCCCTGCTGTAGCCGCCCCGGGTACGGAGGCCGGGGTCGTCGGCCGGGCGGCGGCGGAGGCGACGGGCCTGCCCGAGGGGTGTTCCGTGCGCCTCGGGATGACGGACGGCTGCGCGGGCCAGATCGCCACGGGGGCGGTAGAGCCGGGCCGGTTCGTGGGCGTCATCGGCACCACGTACGTCCTCAAGGGTGTCTCCGAGCACCTGGTGCGCGATGAGACCGGTGCGTTCTACAGCCACCGCCACCCCGAGGGCTGGTGGCTTCCCGGCGGGGCGTCCAACACCGGAGGGGAGTGCCTGGCCGACGTCGCACCGGCCCGCCTGCCCGCGCTGGACGCCGCGGCGGCTGCCCGGGGCCCCGCGTCGTTCGTGCGTTACCCGCTGTGCCGCGACGGCGAGCGGTTTCCGTTCGTTTCGGGTGTGGCGCGGGGTTTCGCGTTGGGCCGCCCCGGTGACGAAGTGGACGCCCACCGTGCCGCGCTCGAGGGAGTCGCCTTCGTGGAACGGCTGTCCCTGGACCGGGTGAAGCGTCTGGGTGTCCGGGTGCTCGGCCCGCTGCACGCGGCCGGCGGGGGCAGCCGCAGCGCTGTGTGGACGGCGATCCGGGCCACCGTCCTGGACCGCCCGGTCCGTGTCGTCGAGCGCGCCGAGACGGCGTTCGGCGCCGCGCTCCTCGCCGCGACCGGCACGCTCCACGAGAACCTCGCGGCGAGTGCCGCTGCCATGGTGCGTGGAGGCGCACTGATCGAGCCGGTGTCGGCGCAGCGCCCTGCCCTGCAGGACTCCTACGGCAGATTCGTCGAGGCGCTGCGCGGTCGGGGCTGGCTCCCCGACGACTGACGCGCCGTGCCTGTCGTTGTCGGCGTCGCCGTCGACACCCTGGGCAACGAGACCGCCGAGCAGCTCTACGGTCCGGCCCTTGTCCGCCGCGGCCTCCAACTCGCCCACGGGGCCGCAGCTCACTGATGACCTTCGGAAGTAGGTAGGAGGCCGACATGAACCAGACGAGCACCCCGCCGGGCAGCCGGACACGGCCCCGGAGCTGTCCGGCGCCTTCGCCCGCATCGCTCTGAATCAGGCCTGCGAAGCCGGATACCACCTACAGGTCGAGGACCGCCCACACTCTGCGCCCGTCCTCTGCCGTGTCCGTTCCGCACGACACCGCACCCAGCCCGGTCAGTTCCGGCAGCACCGCTATGTCTGCGACCGCGAGGCCCGGCCGGTGAGACAGGACAACGATCAACGCCTGCCGATTTTGGTCTGCGAGGTGCACGGACACGCGGCGGCCGCCGTCCACGACCGCAGTGCGTACCAGAAGCTCCGTCAGTCCAGCCGCTGCCTCATCAGCCTGTCGGTATCCCCACTCGTGCAACTGGTCCAACACGCACCCCGAGGCCTTCTGCGCAGCCCACGGGGCTGCTTCCAGCGACCAGTTCGCCGACCGCCGGTTCCGCACCAGCATCCGAGCCCGGCCCGTCCCCTCCAGGCTCGTCTCAGGGCGCGGCGGTGAGATCGGCCGTTTTGGTGGCGGTGGGGTCTTCGGCGGGTAGTCCGGGGTGTGATCCAGCACGGTGGGCTCCCAGCATCGACGAACACCCATCGTAAAGCCCCTGTCACCGGGGCGTTAGACCCGCAGCGCGAGGCGGAGCCGGGCGCACTGCGATGCTGTTGGCGGCCCGTCAGGGCCAGACCGGTACACGGCTCACCTCCGCTCGCGCGGAGAGCACTCGAGGATGCACCGCTCCCGCTCCCGCTGCCCAGCCCCGCACCTCCACGCTCCAGCGTTTCGGCGACGACAAACTCGCGCCCGGCTCAACGACACCACGTCCTGGGCGGTTCCGACGGTGAAGGGATCGAGGCTGCCGGGCCGGCAGGGGGCCCAACAAGAC
>NZ_JBHXJG010000081.1:0-27564 GCF_042723425.1 Streptomyces sp. NPDC058375
CTCCGGCTCCCCGCTCTCCCCCGTCGGCGTCCAGTTCCCCTTCTGGGCCGCCGTCCTCACCGGCGCCGCCGCATCACTCGTCTTCGGCGTCGTCATCGGCGCCCCGACCCTGCGGCTCCGCGGCGACTACCTCGCCATCGTCACCCTCGGCTTCGGAGAGATCTTCCGGCTCACCGTCAACGCCCTCAACGGCGTCAGCGGCCCCGACCTCACCAACGGCTCCCAGGGCATCCCCAGCATCCCCGACCTCAACCTCTTCGGCTTCGACTTCGGCATCAGCCACGACATCGCCGGATTCACCCTCGGCAGGTCCGCCAACTACTACCTGCTGATGCTCGTCTTCACCGCCGTCGTCGTCCTGGTCTTCCGACGCTCCGGAGAATCCCGCATCGGCCGCGCCTGGGTCGCCATCCGCGAGGACGAGACCGCAGCCACCGCCATGGGCATCAACGCCTTCCGGCTCAAACTGCTCGCCTTCGCCCTCGGCGCCACCCTCGCCGGACTCGCCGGTACCGTCCAGGCCCACGTCTCCTACACCGTGACGCCCGAGCAGTACCAGTTCGCCGGCTCCGTACCCCCGAACTCCGCCTTCCTCCTCGCCGCCGTCATCCTCGGCGGCATGGGAACCCTCAGCGGACCCCTCGTCGGCGCGGCCCTGCTCTACCTCATCCCGGCCAAGCTCCAGTTCATGCAGGACTACCAGCTCTTCCTCTTCGGCATCGCGCTGATCCTGCTCATGCGCTTCCGCCCCGAAGGCCTCGTCGCCGACCGCAGGAAGCAGCTCGAATTCCACGAGACCGGCCAACTCGACGTCCCAGCCGAGGACGCCCCACTCACCCGGACAACCGCCGGCACCACGAAGGCGGGGGCGTGATCACATGACCACCGAAACCACCACCCCGACCACCACCACGGTCCTCGACGCCAACGGCGTCACCATGCGATTCGGCGGCCTCACCGCCGTCCGCAACGTCGACCTCACCGTCAACAGCGGCGAGATCGTCGGTCTCATCGGCCCCAACGGAGCCGGCAAGACCACCTTCTTCAACTGCCTCACCGGCCTCTACATCCCCACCGAGGGCAAGGTCAGCTACAAGGGCACCGTCCTGCCGCCCAAGCCCCACCTCGTCACCAAGGCCGGCATCGCCCGCACCTTCCAGAACATCCGGCTCTTCGCCAACATGACCGTCCTGGAAAACGTCCTCGTCGGACGCCACACCCGGACCAAGGAAGGCCTCTGGTCGGCCCTCCTGCGCCTCCCCGGCTTCCACAAGGCAGAAGACGCCAGCCGCGAACGCGCCATGGAACTCCTGGAGTTCATCGGACTCCAGGACAAGGCCGACCACCTCGCGCGCAACCTCCCCTACGGAGACCAGCGCAAGCTGGAAATCGCCCGCGCCCTGGCCAGCGACCCCGGACTCCTCCTCCTGGACGAGCCCACCGCAGGCATGAACCCCCAGGAAACCCGCGTCACCGAAGAACTCATCTTCGCCATCCGGGACCAGGGCATCGCCGTCCTCGTCATCGAGCACGACATGCGGTTCATCTTCAACCTCTGCGACCGGGTCGCCTGCCTCGTCCAGGGCGAGAAGCTCGTCGAGGGCACCCCCGGCGACGTCCAGGCCGACGAACGCGTCGTCGCCGCCTACCTCGGCACCCCCTTCGAAGGCGCCCCCGGCGCCGACGAGGTCGCCGAGGTGGAAGCCGCCGAAGCCCACGCCGGAGCCACGGCCCCCGCCAAGGCGGCACCCGCGAAGACGACCGGCACCACGCCGGCCGACACCACCACGCCGGCCGACGACACCACGCCCGACACCCCCAGCACCGATGAGGAGGGCACCCGATGACCGCACTGCTAGAGGTCGAAGACCTCCGGGTCGCCTACGGCAAGATCGAAGCGGTCAAGGGCATCTCCTTCACCGTCGACGCCGGCCAGGTCGTCACCCTCATCGGCACCAACGGCGCGGGCAAGACCACCACCCTGCGCACCCTCTCCGGACTGCTCAAGCCGCTCGGCGGCCGCATCCTCTTCGAGGGCAAGCCGCTGGCCAACATCCCGGCCCACAAGATCGTCTCCCTGGGCATCGCCCACTCCCCCGAGGGTCGCCACATCTTCCCCCGGCTGACGATCACCGAGAACCTCCTCCTCGGCGCCTACCTCCGCAACGACAAGGCAGGCATCGAGAAGGACGTCCAGCGCGCCTACGACCTCTTCCCCATCCTCGGGGAACGACGGAAGCAGGCCGCCGGCACCCTCTCGGGCGGTGAGCAGCAGATGCTCGCCATGGGACGGGCCATGATGTCCCAGCCCAAGCTGCTCATGCTCGACGAGCCCTCCATGGGACTCTCCCCGATCATGATGCAGAAGATCATGGAGACCATCGTCGAGCTCAAGGCGGCGGGCACCACGATCCTGCTCGTCGAGCAGAACGCCCAGGCCGCCCTGTCCCTCGCGGACCAGGGTCACGTCATGGAGGTCGGCAAGATCGTCCTCTCCGGCGCGGGCTCGGACCTCCTCCACGACGAGTCGGTCCGCAAGGCGTACCTCGGCGAGGACTGACACCCCTGCCGTACGGAAGAGGCCCGCACCCGGTTCGCCCGGGCGCGGGCCTCTCTCGTTACGTACGTGTACGACGTGTACGACGTGTACGCGGCTACTCGGCCGACTTCTTCTTCTCCTCGGCGTCCTCGATCAGCGCCTCCGCCAGCTGCTGCATCGACATCCGGCGGTCCATCGACGTCTTCTGGATCCACCGGAACGCGGCCGGCTCGGAGAGCCCGTAATCCGTCTGCAGGATGCTCTTCGCCCGGTCCACCAGCTTCCGTGTCTCCAGGCGCTGGGACAGGTCGGCGATCTCGCTCTCCAGCGCCTTCAGCTCGGCGAACCGGGAGACGGCCATCTCAATGGCGGGGACGACGTCGCTCTTGCTGAACGGCTTCACGAGGTACGCCATGGCCCCGGCGTCCCGGGCCCGCTCGACGAGGTCGCGCTGAGAGAACGCGGTGAGCATCAGGACGGGCGCGATGGACTCCTCGGCGATCTTCTCGGCGGCGGAGATCCCGTCGAGGACCGGCATCTTCACGTCCAGGATGACGAGGTCCGGCTTGTGCTCCCGGGCCAGCTCGACCGCCTGCTGCCCGTCGCCCGCCTCACCGACGACGGAGTAGCCCTCCTCCTCCAGCATCTCCTTGAGGTCGAGGCGGATGAGGGCCTCGTCCTCGGCGATGACGACGCGGGTCGTCAGCGGCGGGACGTGCGACTTGTCGTCGTCGACGGCGTCTACGGGCTGGGGCGACTCGGGGGTGGTCACGGGGCTCCTTGATTCAGGGCAGGCGCTGCTGCGAAGCAGCCTACCTACCTGCTGCCGCCTTCTGTCACCAGGTACACTGCTGATCGGTTACCACGCCGGGTTGGCGCAATTGGTTGACGCGGAGGTCTCAAACACCTCTGTCCGAAAGGACATGTGGGTTCGAATCCCATACCCGGTACCGCCTCGCAGAGCGGATGTTCACTTTCGCGTGAACATCCGCTTTTTGCTGCCCAGGGTCGCCCCTCTCCACCAAGAGTGGACGAATGAACGCACACAGCACAGAAGTGCGCCAACAGGCTCTCACCCTCCTCCGGAGCGGCACCCGGAACGCCGAAGTGGCCCGCAGACTGAACGTGCCTCGCGGCACGGTCTCGTACTGGCTCCACATGGATCGCTCCCGACGTGGCGAGTGCCCCGGGGCGCACACCCCGTCCTGCCACCGATGCGACGGCACGGCACTCGCCGAGCCGGCCTACGCCTACCTGCTCGGGCTCTACCTGGGCGACGGCCACATCAGTCACTACTCCGCGCACCGAGCACCCAGCCTGATGATCACGCTGGACGATGACTGGCCAGGCATCCAGGACGAGGCGGAGGCCGCGTTACGCAAGGTCTTCCCGCAGAACGCCACGTGCCGGGTCCGCAGGACCGGCTGCCACAACATCAAGGTGTACTCGAAGCACCTCGTCTGCTACTTCCCGCAGCACGGTCCGGGCAGGAAGCACGAGCGCGAGATCGTCCTGGAGCCCTGGCAGCAGAAGATCGTCGACGCCCATCCCTGGCAGCTCGTCCGAGGCCTCATCCACTCCGACGGCTGTCGGCTCACCAACTGGACGACTCGCGTGGTCGGCGGTGAACGCAACGCTACGAGTATCCCCGCTACTGGTTCACCAACGTCTCCGACGACATCCGCCGCCTCTACACCGACACCCTCGACGCGCTCGGCATCGTATGGACGCACTGCACACGCGCGGGCAAGCCCTACAACATCTCCGTAGCCCGACGGGCATCCGTAGCCCTCATGGATGCGCACGTCGGGCCGAAATACTGAGCCGCCCTACTTCGGGCTGTCGTCCTCGCCGATGTGGTGGACGCGGACCAGGTTCGTGGAGCCGGCCACGCCGGGCGGGGAGCCGGCGGTGATGACGACCACGTCGCCCTTCTTGCAGCGGCCGATGCGCAGCAGCTCCTCGTCGACCTGGGCCACCATCGCGTCCGTGGAGTCGACCTTCGGGCCGAGGAAGGTCTCGACGCCCCAGGTGAGGTTGAGCTGGGCGCGGGTGGCCTCGTCGGGGGTGAAGGCGAGGAGCGGGATGGGTGAGCGGTAGCGGGAGAGGCGCTTGACCGTGTCGCCGCTCTGGGTGAAGGCGACGAGGAACTTGGCGCCGAGGAAGTCGCCCATCTCGGCGGCGGCCCGGGCGACCGCGCCGCCCTGGGTGCGGGGCTTGTTGCGTTCGGTGAGGGGCGGGAGGCCCTTGGCGAGGAGGTCTTCCTCGGCGGCTTCGACGATGCGGGACATGGTGCGCACGGTCTCGATGGGGTATTTGCCGACGCTGGTCTCGCCGGAGAGCATCACCGCGTCGGTGCCGTCGATGATGGCGTTGGCGACGTCGGAGGCTTCGGCGCGGGTGGGGCGGGAGTTGTCGATCATCGAGTCGAGCATCTGGGTGGCGACGATGACCGGTTTGGCGTTGCGCTTGGCGAGTTTGACGGCGCGCTTCTGGACGATCGGGACCTGTTCCAGGGGCATTTCGACGCCGAGGTCGCCGCGGGCGACCATGATGCCGTCGAAGGCGGCGACGATGTCGTCGATGTTGTCGACGGCCTGGGGTTTTTCGACCTTGGCGATGACGGGGAGGCGGCGGCCTTCTTCGTCCATGATGCGGTGGACGTCGTCGATGTCGCGTCCGGTGCGGACGAAGGAGAGGGCGATGACGTCGGCGCCGGTGCGCAGGGCCCAGCGGAGGTCGTCGATGTCCTTCTCGGAGAGGGCGGGGACGGAGACGGCGACGCCGGGGAGGTTGAGTCCCTTGTTGTCGGAGACCATGCCGCCTTCGATGACGGTGGTGTGGACGCGGGGGCCGTCGACGCCGGTGACTTCGAGGGTGACGCGGCCGTCGTCGACGAGGATGCGTTCGCCGGTGGTGACGTCGGCGGCGAGTCCGTCGTAGGTGGTGCCGCAGATGTCGCCGGTGCCTTGGTCTTCGAGGGGTTCGACGGTGATGGTGAAGGTGTCGCCGCGTTCAAGGAGTACGGGGCCTTCGCGGAAGCGTCCGAGGCGGATCTTCGGGCCTTGAAGGTCGGCGAGGATGCCGACGCTGCGGCCGACTTCCTCGGACGCCTTGCGCACGTGGTGGTAGCGCTCTTCGTGTTCGGCGTAGCTGCCGTGGCTGAGGTTGAGGCGGGCGATGTCCATTCCCGCTTCGACCAGGGCTTTGATCTGGTCGTATGAGTCGGTTGCGGGTCCTAGGGTACAAACGATTTTCGCTCGGCGCATACATCGAGCCTAAACCTTACCTACGGGTAGGTATTTGGCTCTGTGTGACACCTCAACAACCTTTGCATGAAGGGTTATTGACAAGTGTTGAATTGTGCGGCGGGGTGCTCTGATGAGCGTTTATCCGAGGTTCGGCGGGATGAGGGTGAAGGCCGCTTCGACCTGGGCGTCGACGTTCTGGCGTACGGGTTCGAGGTCGATGGGGGCCGCTTCGGCTGCGCTTTCCGCGCGGGCGGAGCGGAAGACCCCGGCGGCGCCGTAGGAGGCGGTGGCGAAGGTGGCTCCGCCGACGGTGCCGGTGTCGCTGAGTTCGAGGAGGGCGCCGATGCGGGTGTCGAGGGCTTCGGCGTACTCGCGGGCGCGTTGGAGGGCTTCCTGTACGGCTTGGCGGCGGGCGGCGGCGTGGTGGGGGGAGGTGGGGCGCAGGGCCCAGTAGGGGCCGTCGACGCGGGTGAGGTCGTTGTCGGCGAGGCGGGTGACGAGTTCGCCGAGGGTGGTGAAGTCGTTGAGGGTGGTGGTGAGTTGGATGCTGCCGTGGTAGGCGCGGATGCGTTCGCCGCGGCCGTGTCGGGCGAGTTCGGGGCGGACGGTGAGGGTGCCGGTTTCGAGTTTTTCGACGGTGTCGCCGTAGGTCTTGATGAGGTCGAGGGTGGTGGTGTTGCGGTGGGTGAGGTCGTCGAGGGTGGTGCGGCGGTCGGTGTTGCGGGCGGTGAGGGTGACGGTGATGCGGGCGATTTCGGGGTCGACTTCGAGGTGGGCTTCGCCGCGGACGGTGACGCGGGGGGCGGTGGGGGTGCCGTGGGCGGGGTGGGGTGCGGGGGTGGGGGTTTCGGTCATGTGTTCACTGTGGCACGGGTGGTGGTGTGTCGTGGTGCGTGTCGCGTGGTCATCAGATCGAAACCTGCGTGGGGTGTTGTGCGTAGTGGCTGCTGGGCCAGAATCTACGCGCGTTGCCCTACTGAACGAGGAGTGAAGAGATGCCGTTGAACCGTAGGACGTTTCTGGGCCGTTCGGCTGCCGCCGGTGCGGGTGTGACGATGGCGGGCGGGGCGGTCGTGGGCTCGGCCGGTGCGGCGCAGGCCACGGGGCAGGGCCACGGGCATGGTCATGGACGGCCTCCGAAGCGGTATTCGTTCACGGTGATGGGCACGACGGACCTGCACGGGAACGTCTTCAACTGGGATTACTTCACGGACAAGGAGTACGACGACTCCGCGCACAACGATGTCGGTCTGGCGAAGATCTCGACGCTGGTGGATCGGGTGCGCCGGGAGAAGGGGCGGCGGAACACGCTGTTGATCGACGCGGGTGACACGATCCAGGGCACGCAGTTGTCGTACTACTACGCGAAGGTCGATCCGATCACGACCCGGCGTGGTCCGGTGCATCCGATGGCGCGGGCGATGAACGCGATCGGTTATGACGCGGCGGCGCTCGGGAACCATGAGTTCAATTACGGGATTCCGGTGCTGCGGAAATTCGAGGAGCAGTGCGATTTCCCGCTGCTGGGGGCGAATGCGCTGGACGCGAAGACGTTGCGGCCGGCGTTCGCCCCGTACGTCATGAAGCGGATGCACACGCCGTGCGGGCGTGATGTGCGGGTGGCGGTGCTGGGGCTGACGAATCCCGGCATCGCGATCTGGGACAAGGCGAATGTGGGCGGGAAGATGGTGTTCCCGGGGTTGGAGGAGCAGGCGGCGAAGTGGGTGCCGAAGCTGCGGTCGATGGGTGCGGACGTGGTGATCGTGTCGGCGCATTCTGGTTCTTCGGGGACGTCGTCGTGGGGTGATCAGTTGCCGTATGTGGAGAACGCGGCGGCTCTGGTGGCGGAGCAGGTGCCGGGGATCGACGCGATTCTGGTGGGGCACGCGCATGTGGAGATCGCCGAGCACTTCGTGACGAACAAGGAGACCGGGAAGCAGGTCGTGCTGTCGGAGCCGGCGAAGTGGGGGCAGCGGCTGACGTTGTTCGACTTCGATCTGGTGTGGGAGAAGGGCCGCTGGACGGTGGAGAGGGCCGGCTCCCGGGTGCTGAACTCCAACACGGTGGCGGAGGACCGGAAGGTGACGTCGCTGTTGCGGCGCGAGCACCGGAAGGTGGTGGAGTACGTCAACCAGGTGATCGGTACGTCGGTGGTGGCGATGTCGACGGCGGACGCGCCGTGGAAGGACGAGCCGATCATCGATCTGATCAACCAGGTGCAGACGGAGACGGTGAAGGCGGCGCTGGCGGGCGGGGAGCATGCGGCGTTGCCGGTGCTGTCGCAGGCGTCGTGTTTCTCGCGGACGGCGGGGATTCCGGCCGGTGATGTGACGATCAAGGACGCGGCGGGGCTGTATCCGTTCGAGAACACGTTGGAGGCGCGGCTGATCACGGGCGCCCAGCTGAAGGATTACCTGGAGTATTCGGCGCGGTATTACGTGCGGACGCCGGCGGGCGGTCCGGTCGACACGGCGAAGCTGACGAACGCGGACGGGATTCCGGACTACAACTACGACGCGGTGTCGGGCGTGACGTACGAGATCGACATCGCGAAGCCGGCGGGTTCGCGGGTCGTGGGGTTGTCGTTCGAGGGGAAGGCGATCGATCCGGCGGCGCGGTTCGTGTTCGCGGTGAACAACTACCGGGCGAGCGGTGGGGGGAACTTCCCGCATGTGGCGGGGGCGCAGCAGCTGTGGGCGAATTCGGAGGAGATCCGGAACACGATCATCGGGTGGGTGCGGGAGAAGGGGTCGGTGGATCCGGCTTCGTTCGCTTCGGTGGGGTGGCGGCTGACGCGTGAGGGGACGCCGGTGTTCCCGTAACTCTGTTTCGTGCGTGAGCTGTTCGTTCGGCCCGGGTCTCCTTCTGTGGGGGCCCGGGCCGTTCGCTGTCCCTGGGGTAGGGCCTTTCGTTTGGATCAGGTCGGATCAGGGAGCGGGGTCCGGTGCGTGCAGCTGCAAGGCGGAGGATGGAGTCAACGCGGAGCGTTGGTGATTGACGACAACGCCGCAGATGCGCGTGCCGGACCCCGCGAGCCCGACCTGATCCAAACGAGAGGCCCTAGAGGGTCTGGCTCAGGGGGACGAGGGCGGGGGTCTGGGCGGGGATGCCCGGGGGGTGGGGGGTGAGGCCGAAGGTGGTGAAGGCGGTGCGTTCGGGGAGGGGGTAGGGGTTGGCGCCGGTGAGGTTGTTGAGGATGGTGGCGCTGCGCCAGGCGGCGAGGCCGAGGTCGGGGGCGCCGACTCCGTGGGTGTGGCGTTCGGCGTTCTGTACGTAGACGTGTCCGGTGACGGTGGGGTCGAGGACGAGGCGGTACTGGTCGTCGATGCGGGGGCGGTGGGAGGCGTCGCGGCTGAGGTAGGGGGCGAGGCCGCCGAGGAGGGCGTCGAGGGGGCGTTCGCGGTAGCCGGTGGCGAGGATGACGGCGTCGGTGGTGAGGCGGGTGCGGGTGCCTTGCTGGGTGTGTTCGAGGTGGAGTTCGACGCGGGTGTTGGCGAGGCGGCCTGCGGTGCGGACGTGGACGCCGGGGGTGAGGGTGGCGTCGGGCCAGCCGCCGTGGAGGGTGCGGCGGTAGAGCTCGTCGTGGATGGCGGCGATGGTGTCGGCGTCGATGCCTTTGTGGAGCTGCCATTGGCGGGGGACGAGTTCGTCGCGGGCGGATTCGGGGAGCGCGTGGAAGTAGCGGCTGTAGTCGGGGGTGAAGTGCTCCAGGCCGAGCTTGGAATATTCCATGGGGGCGAAGGCCTGGGTGCGGGCGAGCCAGTGGAGGTTCTCGGCGCCTTCGGGGCGGGCGCGCAGGAGGTCGAGGAAGACCTCGGCGCCGGACTGGCCGGATCCGATGACGGTGATGTGGTCGGCGGCGAGGAGCTGTTCGCGGTGGCGGAGGTAGTCGGCGGAGTGGAGTACGGGGACGGTTTCGGCTTCGGCGAGGGGTTTGAGGGGTTCGGGGACGAAGGGTTCGGTGCCGATGCCGAGGGCGATGTGGCGGGCGTAGGCGCGGCCGAGGGCTTCGGCTTCGCCGTCGCGGTCGAGTTGGGTGAAGTCGACTTCGAAGAGGGCGCGGTCGGTGTTCCAGCGGACGGCGTCGACCTGGTGGCCGAAGTGGAGTCCGGGGAGTTGTTCGCTGACCCAGCGGCAGTAGGCGTCGTATTCGGCGCGTTGGATGTGGAAGCGCTCGGCGAAGTAGAAGGGGAAGAGGCGGTCGCGGGTGCGGAGGTAGTTGAGGAAGCTCCAGGGGCTGGCGGGGTCGGCGAGGGTGACGAGGTCGGCGAGGAAGGGGACTTGGAGGCTGGCGCCGTCGAGTAGGAGGCCGGGGTGCCAGTGGAAGGCGGGGCGTTGTTCGTAGAAGGTCGCGGCGAGGGGGCGGGGGTCGCCGGGGGTGGCGGGGATGTTGTGGGCGAGGGCTGCGAGGGAGAGGTTGAAGGGGCCGATGCCGATGCCTACGAGGTCGTGTGGCTGGTCGGGTTCGTGGGCGGGCCGGTCGGTCATCGCGGGGTGTCGCCTTCCGTGGGGTGGGGGGTGGAGTGGGTGAGGTGGTCGGCCGGTGGGCCGGTGAGGAGGTCGGTGGTGGTGCCGGTGACGAGGTTCAGGAGTGCCTGGAGGTCGTCGGGGGTGGTGTGGGGGTTGAGGAGGGTCGCCTTGAGCCAGAGGCGGCCTTCGGCGTGGGCGCGGCCGAGGACGGCGTGGCCGCGTTGGAGGAGGGTGCGGCGGACGGTGGCGACGGTGTGGTCGTCGGCGCCGGTGGGGCGGAAGAGGACGGTGCTGATGGTGGGGCGGTCGTAGAGGTCGAGGGTGGGGGTTTTGGTGATGAGGTCGGCGAGGTGGTGGGCGGTGGCGATGGTGCGGTCGATGAGGTCGGCGAGTCCGGTGCGGCCGAGGGCCTGGAGGGTGACGGCGATCTTGAGGGCGTCGGGGCGGCGGGTGGTGCGCAGGGAGCGGCCGAGGAGGTCGGGGAGGCCGGCTTCGGTGTCGTCGTCGGCGTTGAGGTAGGGGGCGTGGTGGTGGAGGGGGGTGAGGTGGTGGTGTTCGGGTACGGCGAGGAGGCCGGCGGATGCGGGTTGCCAGCCGAGTTTGTGGAGGTCGAGGGTGACGCTGTGGGCGCGGTCGAGGCCGTGGAGGAGGGTGCGGTGGGTGGGGCTGAGGAGGAGGGGTCCTCCGTAGGCGGCGTCGATGTGGAGTTCGGCGTCGTGGGTGGTGCAGAGGTCGGCGATGGCGTCGAGGGGGTCGATCTCGCCGGTGTCGGTGGTGCCGGCGGTGGCGACGACGAGGAGGGGGCGGTGGAGTTCGGTGAGGGCGTCGTCGAGGGCGGCGAGGTCGAGGGTGCCGGTGGGGGCGGGGACGACGACGGGTTCGGGGAGGCCGAGGAGCCAGGCGGCGCGGGCGATGCTGTGGTGGGCGTTGGCGCCGCAGACGGTCTGGACGGGGCCGTGGCGTTCGCGGGCGAGGAGCAGGGCGAGTTGGTTGGCCTCGGTGCCGCCGGTGGTGATGACGGCGTCGGGTGAGGGGGTGCCTGGGTAGATCTCGGCGGCGAGGGCGCTGGTGAGGTCGGCTTCGAGGGCGGAGGCGGCGGGGGCCTGGTCCCAGGAGTCCATGGAGGGGTTGAGGGCGCTGGCGGCGAGGTCGGCTGCTGCCGCGAGGGCGAGGGGCGGGGTGTGGAGGTGGGCGGCGCAGTGGGGGTGGGCGGGGTCGGCGGCGCCTTGGGCGAGGGCGGTGAGGAGGGCGCGCAGGGCGTGGTGGGGGCCGGTGCCGTGGTCGGGGATGAGGGGGTGGGTGGCGGTGCGGGTGCGGGGGGTGACGGTGTCGGGTCCGCCGGCGGGGAGGGGGCCGCCGCGGAGGGCCGCGCCGTCGTGGAGTGCGGCGAGGACGGTGTCGAGGAGGGGGCGCAGTGCGGCGGGGCCTGCGGTGCCTCCGGCGAGGGGCGGGGTGGGCATGGGTGGGGTGGTCCTTCGGGTGCGCGGGGGTGGGCATGCCAGCTTGTCCCGGGTTTCGGGTGGCGCGGCCGAAGAGCCCAACGATCTGAACTCGAAAGGGGTACTGGCGGCCGGTGTGGCCGGGGCGGGGCGGGCGGGGGTGGTATGGGTGTGCGATTTCGGGACCGGTGTGCGGGGGCAACTCCCGGACCGGTGTGCGTGGGCAGCCCGCCTGCTCAATGAGTGAATTGCAGATTTATGCAATTCACTACATGCTGTACGGGTCGTTCCGCCCTGACAGGGAGCCCGCGCGATGCTCACGCCGCCCGATCCGTTGCCGTACCGGCATGTGCTGACGCTGCCCACGACGGGGCAGGCCGTGCGCGTCGCCCGGGAGACCACCGAGCAGGTGCTGGAGCAGTGGGGGGTGGCGGCGCGGGAGCCGTGCCGTGGTCCGGCGCTGCTGATCCTCAGCGAGCTGGTGGCCAACAGCGTGCGGCATGCGGCGGTGCTGTCGCCGCAGGTGACGGTGGTGTTCGCGGGTGGTCCTGACACGTTCGCGTTCGGCGTGCACGACCGTCATCCGTACCGCCCGGCGCTGTTCGCGTCCGCAGGGATAGCTCCGGGGCGGGGGCTGGCGACCGTGATGGAGCTGACCCACTCTCTGGGCGGCAGCGCGCTGGTGCGGGGCGATGCCGACGAGGGCGGCAAGAGCATCTGGGTCACGCTGCCGCTGCGGCGCGGCCTGCGGTGACCCTCGGGTGCACGCCGGAGTGCGGAGGCGCGAGGATGAACCCATGGAGAAGAGTTCAGGTCAGCAGTGGTGCGGCGGGCTTCCGTCGTACGGAACGGGGTGCCGCAGGTGAGCACGCCGCTGTACCGGTTGAAGGCGGAGTTCTTCAAGACGCTGGGGCACCCGGTCCGGATCCGGGTGCTCGAACTGCTCAGTGAACGCGAACACGCGGTCTCGGAGATGCTGAACGAGGTGGGGGTCGAGGCCGCCCATCTCTCGCAGCAGCTGGCGGTGTTGCGCCGGTCCGGTCTGGTGACGGCACGGCGGGAGGGGTCGGCCGTCCACTACACGCTGGCCGATCCGGGCGTGGCGGAGCTGCTGCGGGTGGCGCGGACGATCCTGACGGGGGTGCTGGCGGGCCAGGCGGAGCTGCTGGCCGATCTGCGGTCGGTGGACGACGGCCCGGACGATGCCCGCCCGGGCCGTCAGGACACCCCGTAGCAGCTCAGCCGGTGGCCGACGTCCGTACGGCGAGGGCGCGGCGGAGGTCGTCGAGCTGGTCGACGAGCTTGCGGCGCAGGGCGGGGATGAGGGCGGGGTCGTCCAGGGCGCGGGTGCCGGTGGCGAGGCTGTCGGCGTCGATGGCGTATGCGGGGAAGGCGTATCGTCCGGCGGCCTCGGCGATGGCGGGGCCCCTGCGGGCGGCGAGCGCGATGGCGTCCGGGTAGAAGCGGGACACGTATGCGCCGGTCAGCTCTTCCTGTCCGGGCTGCCAGAAGCCCTGGGCGGTGGCGGTGAAGAGGTAGTTGGACAGGGTGTCGTCGGTGAACAGGGCGTCCCAGGCGGCGGCCTTGGCCTCGGGGGTGGGCAGGGCGGCGCGGCAGCGGGCGGCGCCTTCGCGGCCGGTGGCGCTGGGGTCGGCTTCGAGTGCGGCGGCGATGGTGGTCTCGTCGGTGGCGCCGAGGACGGCGAGCCGGGTGAGGATGCGCCAGCGCAGTTCGGGGTCGAGTTCGGGGCCGCCGTGGACGGTGCCTTCGTCGAGCCAGCTGCGGAGCGTGTCCGGCTGGGTGGCGGCGTCGATGAAGTGGCGTACGGCGATGAGGCGCAGGCCCGGCTGCGAGCCGTCCTCGGTGCGGCGGATGAGGTCGCGGCAGAGGTCGGCGAGGGTGGCGAGGGCTGCGGGGCGGTCCTCGGGGGCGACGTAGCGGTCGGCGATCTGTCCGGCGGCGAAGGTGAGGACGCCCTGGACGAGGGCGAGGTCGCTCTCGTACGGGAGGTGGGTGCGGGCGGTCGCGAGGTAGGTGGCGGGGTGCAGGTCGCCGTCGCGGACCATGTCGCGGGCGGTGTTCCAGAGGACGGCCCGGGTGAGGGCGTCCGGGATGCCGGAGAGGCCGGTCAGGACGGTGTCCCAGGAGGCGGTGTCCAGGCGGATCTTGGCGTAGGTGAGGTCGCCGTCGTTGAGGACGACGAGGGCGGGGCGGCGGCCGGGGCGGATGGTGGGTGTCCCGTCGCCGGGTACGTCGGTCTCGAAGCGGTCGCGCAGGGCGAGGTGTCCGGGGCCTGCCTGGGTGTTGAGGGCGTGGTCGTAGGCGCCGACGGTGATGCGGTGGGGGCGGGAGCCGTCGCGGGTGACGGTGAGGGCCCAGGACTGTCCGTTGCCGTTGGCCGGGGGTCCGGCCGGTTCGGTGGGCGCGGGGGCGCCGATCTCGGCGGTGAGGGTGTCGATGCCGGTGGTGCGCAGCCACTGTTCGGCCCAGGCGTGGACGTCGCGGTCGGTGGCGGAGGCCAGGTTGTCGATGAAGTCGGCGAGGGTGGCGTTGCCGAACTTGTGCCGGGCGAAGTGGGTGTTGATCCCGGCCAGGAAGTCCTTCTCGCCGAGCCAGGCGACGAGTTGGCGGAGCGCGGAGGCGCCCTTGGCGTAGCTGATGCCGTCGAAGTTGAGGAGAGCGGACGCGGTGTCGGGGACGGCGTCCGGGTCGGGGGCGACGGGGTGGGTGGAGGGGCGCTGGTCGGCGTCGTACCCCCAGCCCTTGCGGGCGACGCCGAAGTCGACCCAGGTGTCGGTGAATCGGGTGGCTTCGGTGAGGGTCTGGTAGCCCATGTACTCGGCGAAGGACTCGTTCAGCCAGATGTCGTCCCACCAGGTCAGCGTGACGAGGTCGCCGAACCACATGTGGGCCATCTCGTGGGCGATGACCATGGCGCGGGTCTGGCGCTCGGTGTCGGTGACGGCGGAGCGGTAGACGAACTCGTCGCGGAAGGTGACGAGTCCGGGGTTCTCCATGGCGCCCGCGTTGAACTCGGGGACGAAGGCCTGGTCGTAGGAGTCGAACGGGTAGGGCTCGTCGAACTTCTCGTGGTAGCGGTCGTAGCAGGCGCGGGTGATGTCGAGGATCTCGTCGGCGTCGGCGTCCAGGTAGGGGGCGAGGGAGCGGCGGCAGTGGATGCCGAAGGGCAGTCCGGCGTGCTCGGTGGTGATCGAGTGCCAGGGCCCTGCGGCGACGGCGACGAGGTAGGTGGAGATGAGGGGGGTGGGGGCGATGGTCCAGCGCCCCTCCCCCGTGCGTTCGGCGACGCCGTTGCCAAGGACGGTCCAGCCTTCGGGGGCGGTGACGTCGATGGCGAAGACGGACTTGAGGTCGGGCTGGTCGAAGGCGGCGAAGACGCGCTGGACGTCCTCCATGAACAGCTGGGTGTAGAGGTACGTCTCGCCGTCGGTGGGGTCGGTGAAGCGGTGCATGCCCTCGCCGGTGCGGGAGTAGTGCATCGCGGCGTCGACGCGCAGTTCGTGGGGGCCGGCGGTGAGTCCGGTGAGGGGGTAGCGGTTGCCGTCGAGGAGGGCGGGGTCCAGGGGCTGTCCGTCGAGGCTGATCGAGCGCAGGGTGGCGGGCTTGACCTCGACGAAGGTGTCTCCGGCCGTGCGGGCGGTGAACCGGATGGCGGTGGTGGAGTCGAAGGTCTCCTCGCCGGTGGTGAGGTCGAGGGCGATCGTGTACCGCTCCACGTCGAGGATCTGGGCTCGGGTCTGCGCTTCGTCGCGCGTCAGTACGGACATGGCCCCATGCTGCCGTACGGGGGACGGCGGGCGCAGTGGGGTTCTCCCTGGGCGGACGGGCGGTTCCGGAGCCCGCGGATACCCCCTGGGGGGTGTTGCCGCTTACCATCTCCTCGGCGCGGCACACCGAGTACCGAGGACGTCCCTCATGACGCTCACTCCTGCGCCCGAACCTGTCGTTCCGAGACCCGGCCCGGAGATCCCGCCCTCCGCGAACGGTCCCCGAACACCGGAGCCCCCGCACGGTTCCGGGCCGGACGTCGGACCCGATCCCGAGCCGGACGTCGGACTCGGTCCCGATCGAGGTCCTGATCCCGGTCCCCGTCCCGGTCCGGTGCTGCCCCGGGCCGTCTGCGAGGCGGCGCTGACCGCGCTGTTGCTGTTTCTGATCGTGTCGAGCGTGCGGTGGCTCGTCGGCCCGGGCCCGGCCCCGGCCGCCCGTCCGGCCGTGCTGGGCTGCGTCGTCGGAACCCTGCTGGCCCTGTTCATGCTGTCCCCGCCCGGCCGGTGCTCGGGCGGCCACCTGAACCCGGCCGTCACCCTCGCCCTGTGGCGGCTGGGGGCCTTCCCGGGCCGCGAGGTCGTGCCGTACGCCGTGGCGCAGCTGGCCGGTTCGGTGCTCGGGGTGTGGTGCGCCGGGCTGGTGTGGGGTCCGGCGGTCGGGCGCCCGCCGGTCCGCCACGCCTCGGTGCGGGCGGATCCGGCGTGGGGCGACGCGGCGGTCCTGGTGGCGGAGGCGGGGGTCCTGGCGGGGTCGACGCTGATGCTCGGGGTGCTGCTCGCCTCGCCGGGCGGGCGGCGGGTGCTGCCGTACGCGGTGGGGCTGGCGACGGCCCTGGTCATCGGGGTGCTCGGGCCGTTGAGCGGCGGATCGGCCAACCCGGCGCGGCAGTTCGGCCCGGCGCTGCTGGCCGGGGACGCCGGGCGGCTGTGGGTGTACGTGCTCGGGCCGGTCCTGGGGGCGCTGCTCGGCGCGTGGCTCGCGGGGCGGGCCGGGCTCCGGCGGGCGGGCCGGTAGCGGGTTCCAGGGGCCGTACCCGTAGGACGAACCCGGCGGCCGTCCCGGTAGCGGGGTCCAGGGCGCTCAGCCGTTCTCCGCGGTGCTCAGCCGTCCGCCGCCCCGCCGTTCTCCGCCTCGCCGTTCTCCGCTTCGTCGGCGATGCGCTCGTGGTGGCGGATCACCTCGGCGATGATGAAGTTCAGCAGCTTCTCGGCGAACGCCGGGTCCAGGTTGGCGCTCTGTGCCAGCTGCCGGAGCCGGGCGATCTGGCGGGTCTCGCGGGCGGGGTCGGCGGCCGGCAGCTTGTGGTCGGCCTTGAGGCGGCCGACCTGCTGGGTGGCCTTGAAGCGTTCGGCCAGCATGTGGACGACGGCGGCGTCGATGTTGTCGATGCTCTCGCGCAGCCGGTTCAGCTCGGCCCGGACGGACGCGTCGATCTCGCTCGTACTCATGGTCAGCGAGCTTAGACGTCCGCCCTCAGGGCCCGATCGTCGGCGGGTCGTCGGGGTCGGGCACCCGGTCGCTCCAGCCGCCGGGCACGCTGCGGCCCTGCTGTTCGCGGAAGCGGACGGGGGCCGTGCCCACCCGGCGGGCGAAGAGCCGGGAGAAGTAGGCGGGGTCGTCGTAGCCGACGCGGCGGGCCACAGCGGCGACCGGGAGGTCGGTGGCGGCGAGGAGTTCCTTGGCCCGGCCCAGGCGGATGCCGAGCAGGTAGTCCTTGGGGCTGCACCCTGCGCCGCGCCGTACGGCGGTGCGCAGTTCGGCGGGGGTCATGCCGTGCCGGGAGGCGTGCTGGGCGACGGTGAGCGGCTGGTAGGCGTCGCGGGCGAGCGCCTGCAGCACGGGGTCGCCGTCGGGGCCGATGTCGGCGCGGGCGCGGCGCAGGGAGACGAGGAGCTCGTGGACGGCGGCCCCGGTCTCGGCCTCCAGGAGGGGGTTTCCGCGCCGGGCGGCGCGCACGATGCGTCCGACTGCGGCGCGGGGGGCGGCGGTGTCGGCGAGCGGGACGAGGGGGCGGTCGGGCTCGATGTAGCCGAGTTCGGTGTATGTGGCGGTGGCGGGGCCGGTGAAGTCGACGAAGCTCTCGTCCCAGCCGGTGCCGGGGTCGGCGCCGTAGTGGTGGGGGGTGCCGGGGGTCAGCCAGATGAGGCTGGGGCCGGTGACGGGGGTGCGGCGGCCGTCGGGGCCCTTGAACCAGCCGGTGCCGGAGTTGACGATCACGGCGACGTGGTGGTCGAGGGTGCGGGGCCCGACGGTGGGCAGGGCGCCGTGCTGGAGTCCGACGCCGAGGCAGACGAGGCCCAGGCGGTGGTGGAGCGGGCTGGGGGTGAAGAAGCGCATCCAGGTGTGGTACATCGCGGCCTTCCTCTCCCTGGGCGGTGCGTTGCGTCCAACCAGCAGCGATCTTTGTCCATGGACCCGGTGCGCGCCAGAGGTGAAGGTGGTCGGACCAATTCACCCCCGGGCCGCCGGGTGCGGCGGAGCACAGGAGCGTACGAGCACGATGACCGACTTCACCGTGGGGGACGACGGCTTCCGGCTCGACGGGAAGCCCGTACGGCTGCTGTCGGGTGCCCTGCACTACTTCCGGGTGCACGAGGGGCAGTGGGAGCACCGGCTAGGGATGCTCGCCGCGATGGGCCTGAACTGCGTGGAGACGTACGTACCGTGGAATCTGCACGAGCCCCGGGAGGGCGAGGTCCGGGACGTGAGGGCGCTCGGCCGGTTCCTGGACGCGGTGGAGCGGGCGGGGCTGTGGGCGATCGTGCGGCCGGGCCCGTACATCTGCGCCGAGTGGGAGAACGGCGGCCTGCCGGTGTGGGTGACGGGCCGGTTCGGGCGGCGGGTGCGGACCCGGGACGCGGAGTACCGGGCGGTGGTGGAGCGGTGGTTCCGGGAGTTGCTGCCGCAGGTGGTGGCGCGGCAGGTGTCGCGGGGCGGTCCGGTGATCCTCGTCCAGGCGGAGAACGAGTACGGGAGTTACGGCAGCGACGCGGCGTATCTGGAGTGGCTGGCGGGACTGTTGCGGGAGTGCGGGGTCAGCGTCCCCCTGTTCACGTCGGACGGCCCGGAGGACCACATGCTGACCGGTGGTTCGGTGCCGGGCCTGCTGGCGACGGCGAACTTCGGTTCGGGGGCGCGTGAGGGCTTCGAGGTGCTGCGCCGGCATCAGCCCGAGGGCCCGTTGATGTGCATGGAGTTCTGGTGCGGCTGGTTCGACCACTGGGGGGCCGAGCCGGTGCTGCGGGACGCGGAGCAGGCGGCCGGGGCGCTGCGGGAGATCCTGGAGTGCGGGGCGTCGGTGAACATCTACATGGCGCACGGCGGGACGAACTTCGGCGGCTGGGCGGGGGCGAACCGCGGTGGCCCCCTGCAGGACGGGGAGTTCCAGCCGACGGTGACGTCGTACGACTACGACGCGCCCATCGACGAGTACGGGCGGGCCACGGAGAAGTTCCACCTGTTCCGGAAGGTCCTGGAGGGGTACGCCGGGGGGCCGTTGCCCGCGCTGCCGCCGGAGCCGGTGGGGCTCGCCGGACCGGTGCGGGTGGAGCTGGACGGGTGGGCCGGGCTCGGGGACGTGACGGAGGCGCTGGGCGATCCGGAGACGGAGTCGGGGGTGCCGCCGACGTTCGAGGAGCTGGGCGTCGACCGGGGACTGGTGCGCTACCGGGTGGCGGTGCCGGGGCCGCGCCAGGCGTATCCGCTGGGGGCCTCGGGGTTGCGGGGCCGGGCGGTGGTGTACGTGGACGGGGCGCGGGCCGGGGTGCTGACCGAGGAGTCCGGGCCGCTGCCGGAGCCGGTGGCGGGTCCTGCCGAGGTCGAGCTGTGGGTGGAGTCGCTGGGCCGGGTCAACTACGGGCCGAGGCTCGGCGAGCCGAAGGGGATCACGGGCGGGGTGCTGCACGAGCGGCAGTATCTGCACGGGGTACGGGCCCGGGGGCTGCGGCTGGACGCCTTCGAGGCGGCGGGCGCGATGGCGGCGGTCCCGTTCGGCCCGGTGGAGGCCGCCGCCGGGGCCGGTGACGCGGGGCGGACGGGCCTCTTCCGGGGGACGTTCACGGTCGAGGGCGCGGCGGGGGTCACCGGCGTCGCGGGGGCTTCGTCGGCTTCGGACGCGGCGGGTGCTTCGGGGGCTCCGGGTGTTCCCGGCGCGGCGGGTGCTTCGGGCACTTCGAGGGCTTCGGGCGCGGCGGCTGCTTGCGGCGTCGCGGGCACTTCGTCGGCTTCGAGGGCTTCCGGCGTGGCGGGCGTCGGTCACGCGGGGCTCGAACTGCCGGGCTGGACGCGCGGGTTCGTCTGGGTGAATGGCTTCTGCCTGGGCCGGTACTGGTCGGCGGGCCCCCAGCGGATCCTGTACGTGCCGGGCCCGGTGCTCCGCGAGGGCGCCAACGAGGTGTGGGTGCTGGAGCTGGAGGAGGCAGGCGAGCCGTGGGTGGAACTGGGCCCGGGGGCACCCGTTCGAGCGGGCACCCCCGGGGTGGTTCAGCCGTGATCAGCGGCAGGTCGCTCCGAGCGGGTCAGAGCGAGTCGGCCGCGGAGGCGATATCGGCCGCGAAGTGCGAGACCTGGGTGTAGACGCCCGGGTAGTTCGGGCGGGCGCAGCCCTGGCCCCAGCTGACGATGCCGACCTGGACCCACTCGTCGGAGTCGTCCTTGCGGAACATCGGGCCGCCGGAGTCGCCCTGGCAGCTGTCGACGCCGCCGGTGTCGAGGAGGCCGGCGCACAGCTCCTCGTCGGCGACGAGGTCGCCGTAGGCGCCCTGGCAGTCGGCGTCGGAGACGAACGGGACGTCGGCCTTGAGGAGGTGGCGCTGCTGGCTGCCGCCTTCCTTGTCGGCGCCCCAGCCCGCGACGGTGAAGGTGCCCTCGTCGTAGGTGGCGTCGGTGGCGATCTTCAGGGTGGGCTGGTCGATCGGCTTGTCGAGCTTGATCAGCGCCCAGTCCTTGCCGGTGCCGTTGTAGCCGGGGGCCTGGAGGACCTTGGTGGAGTTGACCGTGATGGCGTCGGGCGACTCGAGGTCGGCGACGCCGCCGGTGACGCTGATCGAGGTGTCGTCGCCCGAGCCGTCCACGCAGTGGGCGGCGGTGAGGACGATGTCCTGGGTGTAGAGCGAGCCGCCGCAGCCCATGGAGAGCCGGACCATGAAGGGGAACTCGCCCTGTTCGGCACGTTCCCCGCCGACGATCGGCTGGGGGGCGGCGGAGGCGGGCTGGAGGCTGACGGTCGCGAGGGCGACGGCCGCTATGGCGACGGAACACCTTTTCAGCGCACTCAGAAGCTTCACAGATGCCTGCTTTCGTGGGGGGATTTCGTGTGGGGGGTTGCTGTGGGAGGTTGCCGAACCACGTTGCCGTGCAGGAGTCCCTGTACGAGGTGCGTACGGGGTGCGTACGCGGTGCCGAAATACGGGACGTACCGGCACGGAAAACGAACTCGTCATGTACGCGACAAGAACACTCCGATTATCGGTGCCGGGTGACCGCTGCCACAAGGTGCACTTTTCGGCCAAGATCATCAGGTGGCTTTCCGGCCCCTCCCCGGTCCTCTCCCCCGCCCGGCATACAGTGGAGATCCGTCGACCGTCGCGGATGGGGGATTCCGGCGTGACGAACAGCCCTCCGGGCGCACCCGTCGTCCATGGCTTTCCGCATCTGGACACGGTCCGCTCCGCCATCACCGCGCTCTACCGCCGGCTCTCCGCGGACGGCGTCCGCACCTACGCCACCAGCCTCGCGCCCGCCGACGCCGCGTTCGCGGACGAGGACGATCTGCACCTGGGAGCCCAGCGGGTGGCGCGTTCCCTGGTCCAGCACCTCCGTCTGCCCGAGGCCCGGATGATCGTCGGCTTCCGGGCGATGGAGCACGCGGCGAGCGTGGAACTGACCGCGGGCCCCGAATACTTCATCGAGCTGAACGACCGCTTCCGCACCCACCGCAGGGACATCGGGGCGGCGCTCGCCCACGAGGTCACCCATGTGCTGCTGCACCGGCTCGACCTGGAGTTCCCCGGCACCCGCGCCAACGAGATCCTGACCGACACGACGACGGCGTACCTCGGCGCGGGCTGGCTGCTGCTGGACGCGTTCCGGGAGGACGCCACCTCCCGCCAGAAGCTCGGCTATCTGACCCCGGAGGAGTTCGGGTACGTCCTGGCCAAGCGGGCGTTCGCCTTCGACGAGGACCCCTCCCCGTGGTTCACCAGCCCCCAGGCGTACACCGCGTACACCAAGGGGCGGCAGCGGGCGCTGGACGATCTGCGCAGACCGCCGCTGACCGCCGCCGGCTGGACGGGCCGCCGCCGCTACGCCAAGGACCGCCGGTACGCCCAGGACCACCCCGGCGTCGCCCCGGACCCGGACGTTCCGTACGCCTTCGAGACCGGCGGCGAGGGCCTGCGCGTCTCCTTCCCCTGCCCCACCTGCCACCAGCGCATCCGGCTCCCGGTCCGGGGCCGGGTCAGCGCACGGTGCGGGCTGTGCCGTACCCGCCTGGAGTGCGACACCTGAGCTCGGGCGTTGTCCGTGGCCGGCCGTAGGGTCGAAGCATGACGAACGAGCCGATCAGGGACGAACCAAGCCTGTTCGACGCGCTGTACGAGGACGAGAACGCGGTCGTACGGGCGCTGCGCGCGGGTGCGCGGGCCGAGGCGAGCGACGAGGAGGGCACGACCGCGCTCTATCTGGCATCGGTCCAGGACCGCCCCGAGATCGTGCGGCTGCTGCTCGCGGCCGGCGCCGACCCCGACCGGGCGAGCGGCCCCGGGGCCGGCGACCTGCCGTTGTGCGGGGCGGCGTGCGGCGGGCACACCGAGGTGGTGGAGGCGCTGCTGTCCGCCGGGGCCCGGCCGGATCTGCGCGAGGAGTTCGGCTTCACGGCGCTGCGGTGGGCGGTCGGCCTGGGGCACTCCGCGACGGTGGAAGTGCTCCTCGCCCGGGGGGCGGACCCGCTGCTGCCGGGCCCCCGGGGCGAGGCGCTGCTGGTGCCGGCGGCGCAGCGCGGATCCCTCCGGACGGTACGGTCGCTGCTCGCGTACGGCGCGGGGGCGCAGGGGCAGGAGGCCGCGGTCGCCCTGGCGCTGGCCGAGGCACGGGGCATCGCCGCACGCGATCCGGAGGAGGAGCTGCGGCGGCGGCTGGTGGAGATGTACGGCTCCGACATCGAGACGGTGACGCTCCGCGGCCGGAGGGACGGCGAGGAGACGATGGCGGTGGAGCTGCTCCGGGACGGGGTGCCGTCGGCGGGTGTGGACCAGCACCTGGGGCACGGGGAGATCGCGGCGCTGCTGGAGGCGCAGGTCCGCGCCGGACCGTCGCCTACCGGCCGCGCGCCTCTGTCTCCGCCGCCTCCCATGCCTCCCGGGTGAGTTCGTACTCGACCTCGCCGTGCTCGGAGCCCTCGATGGCCTCCGGCCAGTCGTCGACGTAGGCCCGCAGGAAGGTCAGGCCCGTCTTCTCCATCACGCGCCGGGATCCCGTGTTGACCGCCATCGTGTTCGCGGTGACCCGCTGGACCCCGAGGTCGGTGAACCCTTTGCCGACCAGGGCCCGCGCGCCCTCGGTGGCGTAACCACGGCCCCAGGCGGCCCGGTTCAGCCGGTAGCCCAGTTCGACGACGGCGGGGTCGTGGTCGTCCAGCGGCCGGAGCTCGAACCAGCCGAGGAACGCTCCGGTGTCCTTGCGCTGCGCGGCCCAGTAGCCGCGGGTTCCGGTGCACGCGTGGTCGTGGAGGAGCCGGGGCAGGGTGCGGTCCCGGATGTCCTCGGCGTCGGCGGGCCGGCCGCCGTTGATGTACCGCATCACGGCGGGGTCGTTGTCGAGGGCGAGCAGGTCGGGGGCGTCGGCCGCCGTGACCGGGCGCAGGACGAGCCGGTCGGTCTCCAGGAACGCCGGGGAGACCTCCGGCGTGGTGGTGAGGCGGAGGGTCAGACCCTCCGGGCTCGACAGCCGTGAAGTGCCTCCGGTGACGGTGACCCGCCCGCCGCCGAGCTCGCGGGCCCGGGCGGCGACGCGGTCCGGATCGCCCACGGCCACGGACAGCTCCCATTGCGGCGCGGTCCCGGGGGCGGCTTCCAGGAACGTGACCCGGGTGAGCGGAGCACCGGTCATCCCGGTGTAGAAGTGCCGGGCCCGCTCGGGGTCCGCGCAGACCAGGACCATCTGCTGAGGGAACGCCCCGCCGTCGTCCGGAGGCGAAACCGGCCACCCCGCGAACTCCCGCGGCCGCCAGAGGGAGACCGCCGCGCCCACGGGGTCGATCAGGGTGGCGATCCGGCCCTGGTCCCCCGCGTCGAAGGGCGGTACGAGGATCTGTGCGCCGCTCTCCGCCGCCACGGCCGTACGGAGGTCCACGTCGTCGACCGCCAGGTAGTAGGCGACATGGGCGGGCAGGCCCGGCGGGTAGACGGGCTGCGCAAGGTCGCTCAGGCCGCCGATGCGGTGGCCCCCTGCGGAGAACACGACGGCCCGCCGCCAGTCCTCCTCGTCCACGGCGAAGTCCCAGCCCAGCACCGCGGAGAAGAAGGCGGCGGTGCCGGAGGGGTCGCGGGTCTTGAGGTCCATCCAGCAGAACTCGTTCAGGGGGCCGTGCCGTGTCATCGTGCGCTCCTCGGGTCTCCTGTGCTGGATACCGGGTGCCCGGACGTCCGCGCAAGCAAGTTTCCCCGAAGCCCCCGCGGCCACGGCCCCCCTACGACGCCCCGTACACCTGCCCCGGCTTCTCCGCGTCCGCCAGCAGCCGGCGCGCCGTCGCGCCCGCATCGGCCGGGGACCTGCGTGCGCCCCGGTCGTCGGTGGGGCCGGGGCGCCAGCCCTCCATGACGGTGATGCGGCCCGCCTCGGCCTCGAAGACGCGGCCCGTCACCCCGTCGCTCGCGGCGGAGCCGAGCCAGACGACCAGCGGCGAGACGTTCTCGGGCGCCATGGCGTCGAACTCCCCCTCCCCCGGGGCCGCCATCGCCTCGGCGAAGGTCTGCTCGGTCATCCGGGTCCGGGCGGCGGGGGCGAGGGCGTTGACGTGGACCCCGTAGCCGCGACCCATCTGTCCCGGCTGGTCCCGCAGCATCTGATGCGCACGCTGTACTACACCTCGCGGACCGTCACGGCCGCCGAACTGCACGCCCACGGCTCGGTCTGGCGAGTGGTTCCGCCCGCCGGACTCCACGATGCGGCACTGGCGTTGGCGGCGGAGATCGCCGCCAAGGACGGCCATCTGCTGCGGCTGGCCAAGGCGGCGCTCAACGGCATCGACCCCGTCGACGTCCAGCGCAGCTACCGCTTCGAGCAGGGGTTCACCTTCGAGGCGAACCTCGCCGAGACCGCCGCCCGGGTCCGCGACACCTTCGGCAAGGAGGCCTGAACCGTGACCGCTCCCCCGCACTCCCACGCCCCTGTGCGCGACAAGACGATGACGCCCGAGGAGGTCGTCGACCGGCTCAGCAGCGGGATGACGGTCGGGATCGGCGGCTGGGGGTCGCGCCGTAAGCCGATGGCCCTGGTCAGGGCGCTGCTCCGGTCGCCCGTCACCGATCTCGCGGTGATCTCCTACGGCGGCCCGGATGTCGGGTTGCTGGCGGCGGCGGGCCGGATCCGCCGCCTGGTGACGGCTTTCGTGACGCTCGACTCCATCCCGCTGGAGCCGCACTACCGGGCGGCCCGGCAGCGCGGGGGCTACCGGCAGGCGGTCCGCACCTGGCACGAGGAGCAGAAATGAACGTGTCCGCGACCGGGAGCGTCACCCGCGCCGAGCACTGCGTGATCGCGTGCGCGGAGGCCTGGCGGGGCGACGGCGAGATCCTGGCCAGTCCGATGGGCGCGGTGCCGGCGGCCGGCGCCCGGCTGGCCCGGTGGAGCGAGTGATGGCGGACGCGGAGCGGACTCTTGCCGGCCTGGGCACGATGTCGAGCCCGTCCGCCACATCAAGCCCGTCCGGCGATTGAGGGCCGGGCCGCCCCATCAAGCCCGGACCTTGGCTTGAGGACGACGCGCGCCACATCAAGCCCGTCCGGCGATTGAGGACGTCTTTGGCCCGAGGCCGAGGACCGGGCGGCCAAACCCCAGCCCGTCCGGCGATTGAGGACAAAGCCCCGGTCCGGGGCTTTCGGGGCTCTGCCCCGGACCCCGGTCCTCAATCGCCGGACGGCTTAATGTGGCCCCGGTCCTCAATCGGCGGAGGCCGGGGGTGGCCCTACGCCGCCCGGCGGCCCCTGGTGGGTGCGCCTGAACGGCCCGCGCCCCCGGAGCGCCCCGCACCGCCACCGGCACGCGCACCCTGGGCGCCGCCACCGCCACCGCCACCGGCCGCGCCGGCGCCCCGCCGGCCCCGCCCCCGGCTCCCGGAGCGCACCGCGCCCCCGCCGGAGCCGGAGCCCGCCGAGCCGCCCGACCGGGCCCGTTGCTTCGGCGGGGTCGGCTGCGGCACCTCGATGACGATCGCGACGCCGGACGGCTCACGGGCCCCCGTGATCCGGCCCAGCTCCGCGTCGCTGGAGGTGACCCGCGTGGTGCGCGGCGCGATGCCCGCGTCCTGCATCAGGCGGGTCATCTCCCGCTTCTCCTCGGGCAGCACCAGCGTGACGACGCTGCCGGACTCCCCGGCACGGGCCGTACGGCCACCCCGGTGGAGGTAGTCCTTGTGGTCGGTCGGCGGGTCCACGTTGACGACCAGGTCGAGGTCGTCGACGTGGATGCCGCGGGCCGCGACGTTCGTCGCGACGAGCGCGGTGACCTGCCCGTTCTTGAACTGGTCCAGCGTCCGGTTGCGCTGCGGCTGCGAACGCCCGCCGTGCAGGGCTGCCGCCCGTACACCGCTGGCCAGCAGCCGCTTGGCGAAGCGGTCGGCGGCGCGCTTGGTGTCGACGAACATGATCACGCGACCGTCCCGGGCCGCGATCTTCGTGGCGACGGCCTTCTTGTCGGTCTCGTCCAGGACGTGGAGCACGTGGTGCTCCATCGTGGTGACCGCACCGGCGGACGGGTCCACGGAGTGCACGACCGGGTCGGTGAGGAACATCTTCACGAGCCGGTCGATGTTCTTGTCGAGGGTCGCGGAGAACAGCATCCGCTGCCCGTCCGCCTCGACCTGCTTGAGCAGGGCGACGACCTGCGGCATGAAGCCCATGTCGGCCATCTGGTCGGCCTCGTCCAGGACGGTGATGGCGACCTCGTCCAGCCGGCAGTCGCCGCGCTCGATGAGGTCCTTGAGCCGGCCCGGGGTGGCGACGAGGACTTCGGCGCCGCGCCGCAGGGTGGCGGACTGCTTGGTGATCGACATGCCGCCGACGACGGTGGCCATCCGCAGGTTCACGGCGGTCGCGTACGGGGTCAGCGCGTCGGTGACCTGCTGGGCCAGCTCACGCGTGGGCACGAGGACCATGGCGAGCGGGGCGCGCGGCTCGCTGCGGCGGCCCGCGGTGCGGGCCAGCAGCGCCAGGCCGAAGGCGAGGGTCTTGCCGGAGCCGGTGCGCCCGCGGCCGAGGATGTCGCGGCCGGCCAGCGAGTTCGGCAGGGTCGCGCCCTGGATCGGGAACGGCTCGGTGACGCCCTGCGCGGCGAGGGTCTTCAGCAGCGCGGCGGGCATGTCCAGGTCGGCGAAGGCCTCGACGGACGGCAGCGCGGGGGTCACGGTCTCCGGCAGAGCGAACTCGGCGGGCTGCGCGACGGCGGGCTTGCGGCGGGCCGGGGGCTTGGAGCCGCCCTGGTTACGGGAGCGGGGCGCGCCGCCCCGGCCGTTCGAGGGGGCCTGGGCGCCTGCGCCCTGACCGCGGCCCCGGCCGCGGGCCGGTCGGGAGCGGGGGGTGCGGTCCTGGCGTTCGGAGCGTTCGGAGCTGGTCATACGGAATTGCCCTCCTGGGGGGGATTCCTGGGCAACTGCCGAGTGGGTTGCTGCGATGTGCCGGCCCGGCCGTCCGGGTGCGCCCCCAGGATGTGCGCACAGAACGGGTTGTTGCGACGGGTGGTCGCTCGGACAGCACAAACCGGGGCCCGCACCTTCACGGTGCGGGCCCCGGTCAGCGAGGTACGCGTCCGGCAATTAGGCCGGGACGATGTTCTCCGCCTGCGGGCCCTTCTGGCCCTG
>NZ_JBHXJG010000082.1:0-27332 GCF_042723425.1 Streptomyces sp. NPDC058375
TCTCCGTGAATGTTTACCCGTAATCGGGTGCACACACACGAGAGCGGAACAACCGGTCGGAATAAGACCCGTTGTTCACAGCGTCCTCGCTGTGTTATTGCCTACCACCACCAGCTGGTGGCCGTAGGACTTTCAAAGGAACCACCAACCTGCACCAGGTGCAGGCCGGGGTATCAACATATCTGGCGTTGACTTTTGGCACGCTGTTGAGTTCTCAAGGAACGGACGCTTCCTTCGGTCCCGTATCACCGGGGCCCTCCGGGCGCTTCCCTTCGTTTTCTTCTTTGTCTTGCTGTCTTACGTTTCCGACTCTATCAGACGCTTTCCAGTGTCTGACTCCCGGTCGAAGCGGGCCGTGCAGTTTCGCTTTGCAGGTTCTTCGCTTTCGCGTTTTCCCTTTCCCGCGAGTCCGACTCTATCAGATCCTTTCGGGCCTGATTCCCAGTCAGCGGGGTTTGGCTTCCCGGCTGTTGGGCCGTTCCGACGCTCAAACTCTAGCGGATTCTCCCGGCGGCTCATAATCGGGCCTTCGTCATGAATTCCGGCATGCCGAAATCATCCCGAGTGGGAGATCGTGCTGAAGTTTGGTTGCCGCGTTCACGGCGGGATCGGCTGCCGCCGGACCGTACCGGCTCCGTGACAACTCGGAGAACTTTACGGATCCGCCAGGGGTGTGTCAACCCTCCCTCGGGGGCCTCGCAGAGCCCCTGCCAGGCCTCCGACGTGGCCTTCAGTCCAGGTCGGTGAGTCGGCCGCCGGCATCCGGCTGGGCGTGCTCCACCCTGCGCAGAAGGCGGACCAGCAGCTCGCCCAGGACGCCGCGCTCGTCGCCGGACAGGTCCTGGAGGAGGTCCTCCTCGAAGTCGCTCGCCATGCGCATCGCCTCGAGCCACTTCGTACGGCCTTCGTCGGTCAGCTCGACGATGACGCGAACCCGGTTGTTCTCGTCGCGGTCACGGGTGACCAGGCCCTCGCCCGCCATCCGGTCGATGCGGTGGGTCATGGCGGCCGGGGTGAGACCGAGGCGCTTCGCCAGTTCGCCGGGGCCCAGCCGGTAGGGGGCGCCCGACAGGACGAGGGTCTTGAGGACCTCCCACTCGGCGTTGCTGATACCGAGCGCGGCGACCTGCCTCCCGTACGCGACGTTCATCCGGCGGTTCAGCCGGCCCAGCGCGGAGACGACCTGCTCGACCTGGGGGTCGAGGTCGCGGAACTCGCGCTGGTAGGCGGCGATCTGTTCGTCGAGGCTCGGCTCGCTGGGGCCGGGCTCCTCGGTGCTCTCAGACATGGCGGGCAGTATGGCACGCTCCCACCACCCTTGAAGTCCTTCAGCCTGAAGTTTTCACCTTCTAAGTTTAGTGCTAAAGTCTTCGAGTCTGATTCCTTCAAGACCTTGAGGTAGGTGAGTGTGACCAGGGAGATGGGCGCAGCGCTGCGGCGGATCCAGCTGGGCAGCGCGCTGAGCGCGTTCGGGCTCGGGTTCACCGTTCCGTATCTGTACGTCTACGTGGCGCAGGTGCGGGATCTGGGTGCCGGGACGGCGGGAGTCGTCCTGGCCGCCTTCGCGATGGCAGCGCTGGCCGTTCTGCCGTTCACCGGGCGGGCCATCGACCGGCGGGGCCCGTTGCCCGTGCTGGTGGTGGCGTCCGCGCTGGCCTCCGTGGGCGCGGCCGCCCTGGGGTTCGCGAGCAGTGTTCCGGCCGCCGTGCTGTCCGCCGCCGTCCTGGGCGCGGGCACCGCCGTCATGCAGCCGGCCCTCGCCACGATGCTCGTGTGGTGTTCCAGCGCCGCGACCCGTACGCGCGCCTTCGCCATGCAGTTCTTCCTGCAGAACCTGGGGCTCGGCCTCGGCGGGCTCGTCGGCGGGCAGCTCGTGGACGTGGACCGTCCGGCGAGCTTCACCATGCTCTTCCTGATCGAGGCCGCGATGTTCGTGGTGCTCGGTGTCGTCGTGACCACCGTGCGGATGCCTCGTACGGCTTCCCTCGGGGACGCCCGGCCGTCAAACGAGGCTGCCGCCGCCACGGGTGGTGGGCTGCGGGCGCTGCTCTCGCACCGGGCCATGGTGCAGCTGTGCGTGCTGGGGTTCGTGTTGTTCTTCGCCTGCTACGGGCAGTTCGAGTCCGGGCTCGCCGCGTACGGCACGGAGGCCGCCGGGATCGAGCCCTCGACGCTCGGCTTCGCGCTGGCCGCCAACACCGCGGTCATCGTTGTGGCGCAGTTCGTCGTGCTGCGGCTCGTGGAGCGGCGGCGGCGCAGCCGGGTCATCGCCGCGGTCGGCCTGATCTGGGCGTTCGCCTGGCTCGTGGCGGGGTACGCGGGGCTCGGCCACGGCAGCCAGGCCATGGCGACGGCCGCGTTCATCTCGACGTACGCGCTGTTCGGGCTGGGTGAGGCGATGCTGTCGCCGACCGTCGCCCCGCTGGTCGCCGATCTGGCGCCGGAGTCGATGGTCGGGCAGTACAACTCGGCGTTCGCCCTGTGCAAGCAGCTCGCGCTCGCGGTCGGTCCGGCCGTCGGCGGGCCGATGGGGGCGTCGCTGCACGGCCCGTACATCGTGACGTTCGTGCTGTTCTCGCTGGGCATCACGGTGCTCGCGCTGCGGCTGGGGCGCCGGCTCGCCCCCGTACAGGATCAGCCGTCGCTGGCAGCCGTCCCCTCCCGGGTGGTGGCGGTGTCACTGCCTGAGGGGCCGGACGGCGCGGTGCCCGCCGGGAACACCGCCCCAGCTTCCGCCTCCGCCGGTCACTGACCGGACGCGCTGAACCTTCGCCCTGCCGCCCTGCTTCACTGCGGCAGGGCGAACTCGCACCAGACCGCCTTGCCGCCGCCCGGCGTGCGCCGACTGCCCCAGGAAGTGGCGATCGAGGCGATGATCGAGATGCCGCGTCCCGCCTCGTCGGCCGGTTCGGCCTGGCGGCGGCGCGGCAGGTGGTCGTCGCCGTCGGTGACCTCGATGATGAGCCGGCGGTCCGTGCGGCGCAGCCCCAGGCGCATCGGCGGGGTGCCGTGCTGGAGGGAGTTCGCGACGAGCTCGCTGGTGGCGAGGACGCCCAGGTCGCGAAGTTCGACGGGGAAACGCCAGGAGGTCAGGACCCCGGTGGCGAAGGCGCGGGCGCGCGGGGCGGCCTCGATGCCGCCGAGGAGATCGAGCGCCGCGTTGTGGAACAGCTCCGCGTTCGCCCCCGTACGGGCGGGGTGCTGGACGACGAGGACCGCCACGTCGTCGTCGTGCTCGGCGGTCACGCCGAGGGAGCGGATCAGCCGGTCGCAGACGACCTGCGGTGATCCCTTGGCGCCGGAGAGAGCCCGGGCCAGGGAGGCGACGCCCTCGTCGATGTCCTCGCTGCGCCGTTCGACCAGGCCGTCCGTATAGAGGACGGCGGTGGAGCCGGGCGGCAGCGCGATGGTGCCCGAGGTATGGACCCAGCCGCCGGTGCCGAGCGGGGGGCCGGTGGGGTCGGCGGCGCGGTGGACCGTGCCGTCCTCGTCGCTGACGAGGATCGGGAGGTGGCCGGCGGAGGCGTAGACGAGCTGCCCCTCGTTGGGATCGTGGACGGCGTAGACGCAGGTCGCGATCTGGCTGGCGTCGATCTCGGCGGCGAGGCCGTCCAGCAGCTGGATGACCTCGTGGGGCGGGAGGTCGAGGCGGGCGTAGGCGCGGACGGCGGTGCGGAGCTGGCCCATCACGGCGGCGGCCCGGACCCCTCGGCCCATCACGTCGCCGATGACCAGGGCGGTACGGCCAGCGCCGAGGGTGATGACGTCGTACCAGTCGCCGCCGACCGCGGCGTCGGTACCGCCGGGCTGGTAGGTGGCGGCGATGCGGAGGTCGTCGGGCTGCTCCAGCTCCTGCGGGAGCAGGGAGCGCTGGAGGGTGACGGCCGTTTCGCGGTGGCGGCGCTCGCTGGTGCGCAGGCGCTCGGCGGCTTCGGCGTGGTCGGTGACGTCGGCGGCGTGGACGAGGACGCCGCCTTCTCCCTTGCCGGCTCCCCTGCTCTCCGCCTTGCTGTCGCCCTTGTCGCTTCCTCTGCCCTCCGCTCTTCCGTCTCCCTTGTCCTCCGCCCTTCCGTCTCCCTTGCCCTCCGCCTTGCCGTCGCTCTCGCCCTCCGTGTCGTCCCAGGCGGCGACCGGGGTGCAGGTCACGGTGTACGAACCGCCCTCGGCGGTCCGGCGGGACTTGACCGTACGGGCGGTGCCGCTGCGCAGGACCTGGTCGAGCAGCGGGAGCACGCTGAGCTGGGCGAGCTCGGGCATGGCCTCCGCCGCGGGGACGCCGGGCGGCCGGGGGCCGAACGCGGCCTCGTACGCGTCGTTGACGTACGCGATCCGGTGGTCCGGGCCGTGCAGCAGCGCGACGGGGGCGGGGAGCCGGCCGAGGATCTCGCGGGCGGAGAGGGCGTCGAGGGCGGGCCCGGGGAGGGCCTCCGTCGAGGCGGGGCCGGAAGGTGCCGGGGAGGCGGCGTCCAGCTGGGCGGGCGTGCCCTCCGGGCGGGCGTACTCGGCTCGGGCGGCCGGCACGGAACTACGGTCGTCCCGTGTGGCGGCTCGGCGCTGCGTTCCGGGAAGGCGGGCGCTCCAACGCGTGAAGTTCACGGTATTTCTGGCCTCGTGTGTCGGTCGGGTCCGCTCGGGCGGGCTGCTTCTTCTGCCGTTTCGTCTGCCGTGTTCGGCGCTCCGGGGGCCGTACCCCCGGGAAGGCGCAGCCGGGCCTCGTCGTGCTGTTGGTGCGTCGCTGCTGGTCACGGATGGTCACTGCGGACCGGGTCACTCTGTGCAGGTGTGGGCCCACCTATGGTCACACGTCCAGTGTGACCGACCGTACTGACAGTCGCCGCCCGGCCGCCCCGGCGACGGCCTGTCAGCTGTCCGTCCGACGGTCGTCCGGCGGTTCTCCGGGGCCCTTCGGGCGGCCGGGGCCGGGGAGTCCCGGGGTGCCGGAACCGCCGCCGCCCGCCGCGAGTTCGAATTCGGCGCGGGGGTGCTCCAGCGAGCCGAGGGAGACGATCTCGCGTTTGAAGAGGCCGGACAGGGTCCATTCGGCAAGGACGCGCGCCTTCCGGTTGAACGTCGGTACCCGGCTGAGGTGGTACGTACGGTGCATCAGCCAGGCGGGGTAGCCCTTGAGCTTGCGGCCGTAGACGTGGGCGACGCCCTTGTGCAGGCCGAGGGAGGCGACCGAACCGGCGTACGCGTGGCGGTACTCGGTGAGCGGTTTGCCGTCGACGGAGGCGAGGACGTTGTCGGCGAGGACCTTCGCCTGGCGCACGGCGTGCTGGGCGTTGGGGGCGGTCTCGCTCCCCGGTTCGGAGGCGGTCAGGTCGGGTACGGCGGCGGCGTCGCCGGCGGCCCAGGCGTGCGGCGTGTCCTCGACGCCGAGGGTGGCGGTGCAGCGGAGCCGGCCGCGTTCGGTGAGGGGCAGGTCGGTGGCGGCGAGCAGGGGCGACGGTTTGACGCCCGCGGTCCAGACGAGGGTGCGGGTGGGGAAGCGGGAGCCGTCGCTGAGGACGGCGACGCGGTCCTCGCAGGTGTCGAGGCGGGTCTCCAGGCGTACGTCGATGTTCCGGCCGCGCAGCTCGCCGATGGCGTACGTGCCCATCGCCTCGCCGACCTCGGGGAGGATGCGCCCGGAGGCCTCGACGAGGATCCATTTCAGGTCGGTCGGCTTGATGTTGTGGTAGTACCGCGCCGTGTAGCGGGCCATGTCCTCCAGTTCGGCCAGTGCCTCCACGCCCGCGTAGCCGCCGCCTACGAAGACGAAGGTGAGAGCGGCGTCGCGGATCGCGGGGTCGCGGGTGGCGGAGGCGATGTCCATCTGTTCGATGACGTGGTTGCGCAGCCCGATGGCCTCCTCGACGGTCTTGAAACCGATGCCGAATTCGGCCAGACCGGGGACGGGCAGGGTGCGCGACACGGACCCGGGGGCGATGACGATCTCGTCGTACCCGATCTCCAGGGCTCCGGTGCCGTCCTCGCCGGTGGCGAGGGTGGTGACGGTCGCGGTCCGTTTGGCGTGGTCGACGCGCTCGGCCTCACCGATGACGATCGTGCAGTCCTTCAGGACGCGGCGCAGCGGCACGACGACGTGGCGCGGCGAGATCGAGCCGGCGGCCGCTTCGGGGAGGAAGGGCTGGTACGTCATGTACGGCTCGGGAGTGACGACCACGATCTCGGCGTCGCCGCTCTTCAGTCTCTGCTTCAACTTCCGTTGGAGACGCAGCGCTGTGTACATCCCGACGTAGCCGCCGCCGACGACGAGAATGCGCACACCTGGCCGGGTGCCGGGGGTCGTCCCCCGGGAATCTGGAGCCATCACCACCCCATGACGCAACGGAGTCAGTGGTTTGTCCACAGGCCCGGCAAATTGTGTGACCGGAGGATCCGCGACGGCGCTCGGGGCCCGTCGGACGCGATCAGCGACAGCCGCGCAGGTCAGGCACTACGCAGGGGGTAGGGGAAGGGGCGCTGTCCCGGCGTCGATCGGATCTTGGTCCGATCGGGGGGCGCCCCATGCGGAACTACCCCCTTCTGAATTGACGCGGGCTCAACTATGTTCGTAACCCGTCGGGGTGTCGGGTGCGGATTTCGTATGGCTCCGCTCCCCGGCTGAAACGGCGGGAAGTCTCCGGGGGGAGACGTCATAACCGGGGGAAGTTATGCATATTCAGGATACGCATGGCCAGGCTGCGCTCTCGCGCGCGTCCGAGGACAAAGGACGCCTCGGCTCCGTGGGAGCGCTGGGCGTCATGAGCTCGGCCGATGCGGTTCGTTCCGCGGCCGCGGTGAGTGCGGCGGCGATGGGTTCGGCGGCGATGGGTTCGGCGGCGATGGGTGCGGCGGCGATGGGTTCGGCCGCTGCCGGACAGGCCCCGAACGGGGCGACGACGACGGGCACGGCGACAACGGGCGCTCCGCGCTCGGCTCCGCTGCGCGTCGACGCGCAGCGCAATCTGGAGCATGTGCTGCGGGCGGCGCGCGAGGTGTTCGGGGAGCTGGGTTACGGCGCTCCGATGGAGGACGTGGCACGTCGTGCGCGCGTCGGCGTGGGCACCGTCTACCGGCGGTTCCCGAGCAAGGACGTGCTGGTGCGCCGGATAGCCGAGGAGGAGACCTCACGGCTGACCGAGCAGGCGCGTACGGCGCTGGGGCAGGAGGAGAAGCCCTGGTCGGCGCTCTCCCGCTTCCTGCGTACGTCCGTGGCGTCGGGTGCGGGCAGGCTGCTGCCGCCGCAGGTGCTGCGGGTCGGGACCGATGGGGAGGAGCAGCCGGGTCTGCCGGCGTCTTCCGGGGCGGCTCCGGCGCAGGGCGCGGTGGACGAGACCCGTGTTCCGCAGCAGCGGCAGGGGGTGGGCCAGGACGACTTCCGCGTCGTCGGCCAACGCCCCGGGGGCGGCGACGGGCTGGACGGCCTCGGTGAGGAGACCGGGGCGGTCGAGCTGCTGGAGGTCGTGGGGCGGCTGGTGGACCGGGCCCGGGAGTCCGGTGAGCTGCGCCGGGACGTGACGGTGGCCGATGTGCTGCTGGTCATCGCCACGGCTGCGCCTTCGCTGCCGGACGCCGCTCAGCAGGCCGCGGCTTCGGCCCGGTTGCTGGACATCCTGCTGGAGGGGCTGAGGTCGCGGCCGGCGTGACGGCCGGGGGCGACGGCCCCGCCCGCCCAGGCCGGCAGCTCGTTCCCGTGCCGGCAGCTCATTCCCGTTATCGCTCGTCGGTCCGCTCTCGCTCGTCGGTTCGCTCTCGCTCATCGGTCCGCGTCCGTCCGCCTCGTCAGTTGTAGAGGGCGGGCGGGGCGGTGGCGGCGGTGAACGGGGGGCGGGCGAGTAATCAGCTGGAACTCATTCCCCGAACGAGGGCTCTTTAGCACTCACATTCGGAAAAACACCCCGGATGAGTGGTTGGCAGGACTGAGAGGCCAACACGATTGAGCCATGTGGCAGTCTTGGCCGGTATTCGGGTCCGAGGGTGTATACGGGGGCTTCCGCGATGAGCGGTAACGAGCAGCAGGAAGAGCCGCTCGGCGAGTTCGCTGCGGCCGACAGGGACACGAAGGCGGACGGGCTGTCCGCCGGACAGGTGCCGACCCAGGCCGTGCGCGGCCCGTCGGACGGTGAAGCCGAGGGCGGCACCGTCCTGCCCGGCCCGTGGCCCGCCGTCGCCGAGGAGGGCCTGCCCGGCGAGGCCGGTACGGGCGTCGGCGCGCACGCGGTTCCGCAGCAGCGCGCGGGCCGCGTCGGCGCCCCCGAGTCCGGTCTTTCCGACGCCCGGCTGATCGAGGACATGCGGGCGGGCGACGACCAGGCCTACGAGGAGCTGTTCCGGCGGCATTCGGGCGCCGTCCAGCGCTATGCCCGCAGTTGCTGCCGGGACGCGCACACCGCCGACGACCTGACCGCCGAGGTGTTCGCGCGCACGCTCCAGGCCGTACGGGGCGGAAAAGGGCCGACGGAAGCGGTCCGGGCCTATCTGATGACCGCCGTCCGCCATGTCGCCGCCGCCTGGACGAAGAGTGCCAAGCGGGAGCATCTGGTCGACGACTTCGCGGTGTTCGCCTCGCAGGCGACCCGCTCCTCCGAGCTCTCCGACGACGACACCCTCGAACTCGGCGCCGACGTCCTGGCGATGCACGAGGCCGAGCAGACGATGGCGATGCAGGCGTTCCGGAGCCTCCCCGAGCGCTGGCAGGCCGTCCTGTGGCACACCACCGTGGAGGAGGAGTCGCCGAGCGAGATCGCCCCGCTGTTCGGCCTCACCGCCAACGCCACCGCCGTTCTGGCCAGTCGCGCCCGCGAGGGGCTCAAGCAGGCGTATCTCCAGGCCCATGTCAGCCAGGCGCTCACCACCGGCGGGGACTGCGCGCAGTACGCCGACCGGCTCGGCGCCCACGCCCGGGGTGGGCTGCGGACCCGGGCCGAACGCGGGCTGCGCAAGCACCTGGACGAGTGCGCCAAGTGCCGGGTGGCGGCGGGCGAGCTGAACCATGTGAACGCGGGGATTCCGGCGCTGCTGCCCGTCGCGGTCATCGGCTGGTTCGCCGCCGGGTATTCGCTCAAGGCCGCGGGCATCGTGGCCGGCGGCACGGCCGGGGCCGCCGGGGCGGGAGCCGCCGCCGCGGCCACCGGTTCCGGCTCGACCGGCGGGGCCGCCGGGGGCGCGGCCTCCGAGGGGCTCGGCGCGCCCGCGAAGGCGGGGATCGCCGCCGCCGTGGCGGTGGCCGCCGCAGCGGGTCTGGTGTGGGCGCTCGTCGGCGACGACCAGCCGAAGCCGGTGCCCAAGCCGGTCGCGAAGCCGCCGGCCGTGGCGCCCGCGGACCCCACGCCGGAGCCCCCGCCGCCGACTCCGAAGCCCGAGCCGCCGGCCGCGCCCGCTCCGCCCGCGCCCCCGGAGCCGTCCCCGTCCGAGCCGGCCCCGGAGCCCACGCCGAGCCCCACGCCCTCCCCCGAACCGCCGCCGAAGCCCGCGCCGCCGGCGCCGAGCCCGCCGCCGTCCCCGAAGCCGACGCCGAAGCCGCCGAAGCCCATACCGCCGCCGCCCGCCCCGGAGGTGTACCGGGTCAGCGAGCTGGCGTACTCCGTGTTCGGCGACCACACCGAGCCGGAAGTGGCGATGGGCCAGAGCAGTTGGGTCTGGCAGCGTTCGAACGTGTCGATCGCCTCGACCCGTTACGCGCACGGGGCGACGGTGCACGCCCGCTCCTCGGTAACCATCCAGCTCAACCGGCCCTGCACACGCTACGAGGCCCTGGTCGGGGTGGACGACATGACGCTCGGGCTCGGTGCGGTGCGCTTCTCCGTGTTCAACGGAGACGGGGCCCGGCTGTGGCGCTCCCCGGTGATGGAGGGCGGCGATCCCGCCGTCCCGGTGAGCGTGGGGATCGCGGGCCAGTCCTCGATCCGGCTCGTGGTGGAGCCGGAGGGGCCGTTCGGCGGGGTGGCCCTGGCCGACTGGGCGGAGTCCCGGATCAGCTGCGCCTGAGCGGTACGCACGTCACGCGGCTCCCGCCGTAAGGGGCGCGGTGGGGATCCCGGTCACGGCTGCCCGGCGGCGCCCCGGGCGCTCACGCGGCGCCGTTGGCCTCCCGGTCACGCCTGGCCGCCGACGCCCCGGTTGCTCACGCGTGCGCCACTGGCCTCCCGGTCATCACGGGGCTGCCCGGCGGCACCTCACGGCAACGGCTGCCCGGCGTCCTCCCGGCCACGCCCGCCCGGCGGCGACTTCCGGCCAAGGCTTCCGGGCGGCGCGTCCCGGTCAGGGCTGGAGCGTGCGCCGGGCGGGGATCACACCGCCGGCGACCGCGCGCTGGCGCGGGGCGGCCGTGCCGGTCCAGCAGGTGCCGCGGCGGGTCACCAGGCGGCGCAGCCACAGTTCGGTGGAGGCCAGGTCCGCCAGGCCGTCGAGGGGCAGCGGCTCCCCCTCGGAGGCGGCGCGCAGGGCCTTGCGGACCACGCGGGCCTCGACCAGGCCCGCGTCGGCGAGCAGCGGGGCGTCGAAGAGGGCCATCAGCTCGGGCAGCGCGGTGCGCAGTCCGGTGCGGGTCACGGCGGTGGAGGTGGCCTGGGAGGGCGTGCCCCAGCCGGGCGGCAGATCGTGGATGCCCGCCCCGCCGAGAACCCGGCGCAGGATCGCGGCCCGTGCGCCGGGCTGGACGCGCAGGGACTCGGGCAGGGCGCGGGCCGCCCGGACGACCTGGTTGTCGAGGAACGGGGCGTGCAACCGCTGGCTGCGGATCTCGGCGGCCTGTTCCAGGATGCGGTGGTCGGCGGCTCCCCGGGCGAGGGCGGCGCGGGCACGGGCCTCGCCCGGGCGCTGTACGGAGGTGGGCCGGATCGCCGCCTCCTGGAGGCGAACCGATACTTCGGCCAGCGCCTCCCCCGTCAGCCAGCGCGCCGCGGGCCCCGGGCGCGACCAGGCGAGGGCGGCGAGCGAGGCGTCGGCGGGGGTGGCGAGGTCGAGGGCGTGCCGGTTGGCGTCGGGGAGGAGCCCGGCGGCGGACTCCAGGCCGGTGCGGTACGACGTACGGGCCAGGCGGCGTGCGGCGCGGTAGACCGTCAGCGGGACGAACAGGGAGTGCGCCGTGGGGCCTTCGGCCTTGGTGAGGGCGGCGACCGGGCGCAGGAGGTGGCGTCTGCGCCGGTCCATCAGGAGGTCGGCGAGGCGCGCCGGGTGGGCGTCCAGGACCTGCCGGGCCCCGGTCCCGACGAGGTGGTCGGCGCTGCCCGCGGAGAGCCGGCGGCGGTGGCGTTCGGCGAGGACGAGGGAGGGGGCCGGTTCGTCGGTGAGCGGGCCGGTCTCCAACGAGGCGTACGGCAGGGCCTCTTCGCCCGCCGCGACGACCACGTGGTGCAGGCGCGGGTTGGCGGCGATGGCGTGGGCCCGCTCCAGCTCGCCCTCGTCGCCCCGGGTGGTGAGGTCGTTGAAGGTGACGGCGAGCAGCCGCTCGCCCGCGCCGGTGCCGTGGCCGAGGAGGGTGCCGGGCAGCCCGGGCAGGCCGGAGGCGAGCAGGGCGAGGGTGGCGGACGCGCTGCCTCCGGAGAGGTCGGCGCCGATGCCCGCGACGGGTCCGCCGCGGGCGGCGCGCCGGTCGGCGGGGCCCATGCCGGGGACGGGCCCCGGGTCCGGCGGAGTGCTTTCCGGCGCGTGGCGCGGGGCCGTGAGCCGGGCGCGTACGGCTTCGACGAGCGCGTCCCGTACGCCCTCCACCGCGTGCACCGGGTCGGCCTGGGGTGCGGCGACGGCGAGCGAGGCGACGGCCTCGTATCCGGTGATCTCCCGCGAGCCCTCGCGCAGGATGAGGGCGTGGCCCGGCGGTACCCGCTTCACGCCGACGTAGGGCGTGCCGTCGCCGAGGGCCTCGGGGGTCTCGGGGCAGGCGAGCAGGGCGGCGAGGTGGCCGATGTCGAGCTGGGCCTCGATGAGGTCGGCGAGCGGCAGGGCGGCGGTGGCGAACGCGGTGCCGCCCGCCCAGGGGGTGTGGAAGACGGGCCGGGCGCCGGCCAGGTCGCCTGCGACGGTGATGCGGCGGCCGATCTGGACGACGGCGGTGTAACTGCCGGGCCAGGCGGTGAGATGGCGCATCGCGCCGCCGCGCGCGGAGAGGAGCCCGACCCGCAGCTGCTCGTCGGTGGCCCCGCAGCAGCCGAGGACCGCGAGGCGGGCGGTGGGCGCGCCTTCGGGGGTCGCGACGCCGATGACGCGGATCTCGTCGGGCCGCCAGTCGCCGACCGCCCACAGCGGATCCGGGTCGCCCCACAGGAGTTGGGAGCCCACGGGGTGAACCGTGCGCCCCTCCCCGCCGTTTCCGACGGCGCCGACGGTGCCGAAGCTCGCGGCGATACTGCTCCATCCCACCAACCAACGCATCGCCGCCTCCACAGGCTGTGGACAAACGGCGCACCTTTGATGAGCGAAACGCCGCTGCGGGACATGCTGCCACGACAACGACGCAGGAGAGGGTGTACGGGCAGCGCACGCCGGAAGAGCATGCGCCCCTGGCAAAGGCCGAACGCGGTCTTCACCGCGACGACAGCAACGGAACTGCCGGTTCCAGGAGTTACGGGGCCGGGGCCGTCCGGTCTCCGCGCCGCCCCGGCCCGCCCCCGTGGAAGGGGAGGGGCCGGCGCCGCCCGGAAACAGCGCCGATATCCGGCCATAGTCGGACCGTTGGCCAGACCCTCACCGGAACGTCGCTATTCGGCCATTCTCTCGAAGCGCCACCACGCGCGCATACCGTGCCGCGCCCCCCTGGCGGCCCTTCCACGCACAGTCCGGGAGGTGGGCCTCACCTCCCGGACCGGTCCACCGCCCGCGGGGAATGGAGCGGCGGTTTCCCCCAGCCCACTGAGTCCAGTGCAGCGGGCCGACCCACGCAGGTCCCAGCCAAGCGTTCCGGCGACGGCCGGGCCAGAGCGCACGGCCGGGCGCACGGCCACACGCCGGGAGCACGCCCCGCCCCGGCTCGCACACCCCCGTCCGGACGTACCGGACCGCCCGGACGGACAACAATCCCGCCATCCGGACGTCTGCCTCTTAACGGTAGGGATAGGGAGAACTACGCTGTGTTTACTGGTGTTCTCGACAGGGGGGCATATTCCTCGGGGCTCGGCCACATGCGTGTGCAGGCGGAGTACGAGGGTTCGAACCTGGGGAGGCATCGGTACGAATGCCGCGCGCCGTCCTCGGTGACGCGGCGGCTGTCTGTGTGTCGAGGGGTGGCGCATGTCCAGGGAGCAACGCGGGCCGAACGAGAAGCTCGGCACGGTTCTCGCCCTCGCGGGAATCAGTAACGCCGGGCTCGCCCGGCGGGTCAACGACCTCGGAGCACAGCGCGGTCTGACACTTCGCTACGACAAGACCTCGGTGGCCCGGTGGGTCGCCAAGGGGATGGTGCCGCAGGGCGCCGCGCCGCATCTCATCGCGGCGGCGATCGGGGCCAAGCTCGGCCGGCCGGTCCCGCTGCACGAGATCGGTCTCGCCGACGCGGACCCGGCCCCGGAGGTCGGTCTCGCCTTCCCCCGGGACGTGGGCGAGGCGGTCCGGTCGGCGACCGAGCTGTACCGGCTGGATCTGGCCGGGCGGCGGGGCGGCGGCGGAATCTGGCAGTCCCTGGCGGGTTCGTTCTCGGTGAGCGCCTACGCGACGCCCGCTTCCCGCTGGCTGATAACCCCCGCCGATCCGTCGGTGGCCCGGGATCCGACGGCGGCGCAGGCGACGATCCTCGGGGCGCGCGGCGGTGGATCCGACGGCCCCGGCGGGCCAGGAGCCCGGGGGCCGGGGGCCGCTCCGGACGCCCGGGGCGCACAGATCCTCCACACCGGCGGCGGCACACCAGGCACCCCGGGCGTCCCCGGCATCCCAGGCGCTCCCGGCGCGGCCGGCTCCGTCCCCGTACAGCCGGGACCGGAGAGCGCGGCGGACGCCTCGCCCCTGCGGGTCGGCCACAGCGATGTGACCAAGCTGCGCGAGGCGGCCCAGGACGCCCGGCGCTGGGACTCCAAGTACGGCGGCGGCGACTGGCGTTCCTCCATGGTTCCCGAGTGCTTACGCGTCGACGCCGCACCCCTGCTCCTCGGCTCGTACACCGACGAGGTCGGGCGGGCCCTGTTCGGCGCGTCCGCCGAGCTGACCCGGCTGGCCGGCTGGATGGCCTTCGACACCGGCCAGCAGGAAGCCGCCCAGCGCTACTACATCCAGGCCCTGCGCCTGGCCCGGGCCGCCGCCGACGTCCCGCTCGGCGGCTATGTCCTCGCCTCGATGTCCCTCCAGGCGACCTACCGCGGCTTCGCCGACGAGGGCGTCGACCTCGCCCAGGCCGCCGTCGAGCGCAACCGGGGCCTCGCCACCGCCCGCACCATGAGCTTCTTCCGGCTGGTGGAGGCCCGCGCCCATGCGAAGGCCGGCGACGCACCGGCCGCGGGGGCCGCGCTCAAGGGCGCGGAGAGCTGGCTGGAGCGCTCCCGGGCGGGTGACTCCGACCCGCCCTGGCTCGGTTTCTACGGCTACGACCGGTTCGCCGCCGACGCCGCCGAGTGCTACCGGGACCTGAAGGCCCCCCGCCAGGTGCGGCGCTTCACCGAGCAGGCGCTGTCCCGGCCGACCGAGGAGTTCGTCCGCAGCCACGGACTGCGGCTCGTCGTCTCCGCCGTCGCCGAGCTGGAGTCGGGCAACCTGGACGCGGCGTGCGCGGCGGGCACCCGGGCGGTGGAGGTCGCCGGCCGGATCTCCTCGGCCCGCACCACGGAGTACGTGCGCGATCTGCTGCACCGCCTGGAGCCGTACGGGGACGAGCCCCGCGTCGCGGAGCTGCGGGAGCGGGCCCGCCCGCTGCTGGTGACCCAGGCCTGAACCGGCCGGCGGACGCGTTCCGTGCGCCCGCCGGGACACGGAAGCCGCCGGGGGAGGCGGAATGTGCGCCACGCCCTGGCCATCTCGGGTTTGAGCCGGTTGTCAGTGGGTCAGTGCACTATCGGGGTGGGAGGTGGCGTGATGATGACGCACGCGGCGTACGACTGCGATGTGCTGGTGATCGGCGGCGGGATCGTCGGTCTGTCGACCGCGTATGCGCTGACCCGGGCGGCTCCGGGCACCCGGGTCACGGTCCTGGAGAAGGAGCGCGGCCCCGCCCGCCACCAGACCGGCCGCAACAGCGGTGTGATCCACAGCGGCATCTACTACCGCCCCGGCTCCCTCAAGGCGCGGTACGCGCTGCGCGGCTCCGCCGAGCTGGCGGACTTCTGCGCCGAGCACGCCATCGCCCACGCCACCACCGGCAAGCTGATCGTCGCCACCGAGCGCTCCGAGCTGCCCCGGCTGCACGCCCTGGTGCAGCGCGGCCGCGAGCACGGGCTGCCCGTGCGGGAGCTGGGCCCGGCCCAGATCGCGGAGCACGAACCGGAGGTCCGGGGCCTGGCGGCGATCCGGGTCGGCACGACGGGCGTCTGCGACTTCACCGCCGTGGCCCACCGCTTCGCGACCGAGGTCACGGCGGCGGGCTCCATCGTGCGGTACGGCGCGGAGGTCACCGCGATAGACCGGCGCCCCTGGGGTGTCGCGGTGCGCACGGCGGACGGCACGGTCGTGCGGGCCAGGGTGCTGGTCAACTGCGCGGGGCTCCACTGCGACCGGGTGGCCCGCCTCGCCGGGGACGACCCGGGGGTGCGGATCGTGCCGTTCCGGGGCGAGTATTACGCGCTGGCCCGCCCCGAGCTGGTGCGCGGTCTGGTCTACCCGGTGCCGGACCCGGCGTTCCCCTTCCTCGGCGTCCACCTCACCCGGGGCTTCGACGGCTCCGTCCACGTCGGGCCGAACGCGGTCCCCGCCCTGGCCCGCGAGGGATACGCCTGGCCGCAGGTCCGCCCCGCCGAACTGCTGTCCACGCTGAGCTGGCCGGGCACCTGGAGAATCGCCCGCCGCCACTGGCGGTACGGGGCGGGCGAGGTGCACCGCTCGCTGTCCCGGTCCGCGTTCACCCGGGCCGTCCAGCGGCTGCTGCCCGCCGTCACCGAGGACGATCTGCGCCCGTCGCCCGCCGGGGTGCGGGCCCAGGCGGTGCTGAAGGACGGCACGCTGGTCGACGACTTCCTGATCCGCGAGGCCCCGCACACCGTGCATGTGCTCAACGCCCCGTCGCCCGCCGCGACGGCGTGCCTGCCCATCGGACGGGAGGTGGCGCGGCTCGCGCTGCGCCGGGCTCGGGGGACGGGGTGGAAGCCGCCCGCCGTAGAATCCGGTCATTGTGTCTGAGCAGCCCCTGAACCCCACCCCCTCCGGATCCCCCGACGACGAGGCGACGCCGACCGGCCCCGCGCGGACCGGCTCCACGGCGGCCGACGCGCTCGCCGACGTCCCGACCGGCTCCACGGCGGCCGACGCGCTCGCCGACGTCCCGACCGGCTCGACGGCCAACGCCGACGACTCCGCGACCGACGAAGCCGCCGTGCTGCGGGCCGCGTCCTTCGAGCGGGCGCGCCGGCTGCGCATGGAGCCGCGCTTCCCCGGCGGCCCCGCCGCCGACCCGGCCGGCTCGCACCACGAGCGCCGGATCCGCAGCTTCCAGCCGCGCCGCAGCCGGGTCACCACCGGCCAGCAGGAGGCCCTGGAGCGGCTGTGGCCGAAGTGGGGCCTGGACATCGACGGCAAACGCGTCCTGGACCTGGCCGAGCTGTTCGACGGCCTGCCCGTCGTCCTGGAGATCGGCTTCGGCATGGGCGAGGCCACCGCACAGATGGCGGCCGACGACCCGGGCACCGGCATCCTCGCGGTCGACGTCCACACCCCCGGCCAGGGCAATCTGCTGGGTCTCGCGGACAGGGCGGGCTCGACCAACGTACGGGTGGCCAACGGCGACGCGGTGATCCTGCTCCGCGAGATGCTGGCCCCCGAGTCACTGGACGGCCTGCGGGTCTACTTCCCCGACCCGTGGCCCAAGGCCCGGCACCACAAACGGCGGCTGATCCAGCCCGACTTCCTCGACCTGGTCGCCCCGGTCCTCAAGCCCGGCGCGATCATCCACTGCGCCACCGACTGGGAGCCGTACGCCGAGCAGATGCTGGAGGTGCTCACCGCGCACCCCCGCTTCGAGAACACCGCGGCGGGCGGCGGATACGCCCCGCGCCCCGCGTTCCGGCCGCTGACCCGCTTCGAGGGACAGGGTCTGGACAAGGGCCACGTCGTCCACGACCTGCTGTTCGCCCGCGTCTGACGCACGAAGGCATACGAAGCGTACGACGGCGCACGGCCATGTCCTGGCCGGATGCGCCGTCGCCGGGTGTCAGTGCTCCTCGTTAGGGTCGAGAGGTGTCCGACCCTTCCGTGCAGCATCAGCAGGCGCGGCCCGCCGTCCCGGTCCTCCACGAGCAGCGGCTCGACGAGGTCCTGGGCGCCGCGCCGGAGCGTGGCCGAGCGCGTTACCGGCCGCGCCGCGTCGGCATGGTGTGGCGCAGCAAGGTGTTCCGCGCCGGGGCCGTGATCGTGGCGCTCCTGTTGTGCGGGCTGGTGATCCTGGCCCTCGTCCGCGAACAGACCGGCCCGGAGGGGTTCCTGGTCGGCCTCGGCCTGGCGGTGCTGCCGGTGCCGCTCCTGATGTCCGCCTTCCGCTGGCTGGACCGGGTCGAGCCGGGGCCCTGGCGGAATCTGATCTTCTCCTTCGCCTGGGGGGCGTGCGCGGCCGCGCTCGTCGCGATCATCGCCAACTCGTTCGCGACGCGCTGGATAGCCACCGCGACGGCCGACCCGGCAGGCGCCGACACCCTGGGGGCGACGGTGATCGCCCCCGTGGTCGAGGAGAGCGCGAAGGCGGCGGCCGTGCTGCTGATCTTCCTGTTCCGCAGACGGGAGTTCAGCGGGGTGGTGGACGGCATCGTCGTCGCCGGCTTCACCGCGACGGGCTTCGCGTTCACCGAGAACATCCTCTATCTGGGCAACGCCTTCGGCGAGGACCAGCAGCTCGGCAGCTCCGGGTTCGCCTCGGTGACGGCGGGGACGTTCTTCGTGCGGATCGTCATGTCGCCGTTCGCGCACCCCCTGTTCACGGTCCTCACCGGCCTCGGCTTCGGCTTCGCGGCCGTCGGCGCCCGCCGCCACCGGGCCCGCCGGATCGCCCTGCCGGTGCTGGGCCTGCTGCTGGCGATGGGTCTGCACGCCCTGTGGAACGGCTCGTCGGCCTTCGGCCCGTACGGCTTCTACGCGGTGTACGGCATCGTCATGGTCCCGGCGTTCGGCCTGGTGACCTGGCTGGCGATCTGGTCACGCCAGCGCGAACTGCGCACGCTCGCGGCCGAGCTGCCCGCGTACGCGGCGGCCGGCTGGCTCACCCCCGCCGAGCCCTCCGCGCTCTCCTCCATGCGGGCCCGGGGCATGGCCCGCGACCTGGCCCGCCACTGGCAGCAGGACCGGACCCGGGGCCGGGCGGCGGCCCGCGCGGTCGCGGAGTACGAGTCGTTCGCGACGTCGCTCGCGGGTCTGCGCCGCCGGGCCCGCCATGGCGCGGTGGGCCCGGACTTCGGCGCCCGGGAGCGGGAGTTGCTGCACCACCTGTGGCAGCGCCGGGACATCGCGGCTCCGGCCCTCACCCACGCCGCCCACATGACCGGCACCGGCCCACGCCCGCCGGTGCCGTACGGATACGGGTACGGCCCCGGGCAGAGCCAGGGACACGGATACGGCTACGGGCAGGGCCAGGGATACGGAACGGGGTACGGCTACGGCGGCCGGCCCCCGCAGCAGCCCCCGTACAGCCACAGCCCCTACGGCCCCCACAGCAGCGGCGTCCCCGCACCGACCACCCACCACCAGCAGCAGCAGCAGCCGCAGTAGCCGCTCAGCACAGAGGGCTCTCCCGCACCGCTTTCTCAAAGGCGGCGAACAGCTCCTCACGAGGCCGGACATGCTCGGCCCCGGACATGTCGTCCGAGCGGTCGAAACTGTCGGACTCAAGGAGCGTCCGCCGACCGGAGCAGGTGAGGACCGTCCGGCCGGGCTCCTCGTCCGGGAAGAACCACAACAACCTGGGATCCTGGGTAACCGTGAAGTTGACCACGCCATCCGGGTCGTCAGGAAAACGAATCGCGCAGCCCCAGAGGCGGGCATCCCCTGGCGTCACGTACTCCTCGAACGCGGGGGCGGACGGCCGGAGCGGCGCGAAACCAGGAAGCCCGCAGGCGGCAGCGGGGTCGAGCGGCCTGGGCTCCACGAGCTTGGGCACCGCTTTCGGCATGGTGAACGAAGGCGTAGCACAACGCAGCTTCTCGGTCAGCCCTGTTGCGGCCTTCATCAGTACGGACGCCATCCGCTCCTGGAGTTCCCCGTTCTTCCACGTGCCGTCCTGATCGTTGTTCGCCTCGATCCTGAGGTAGGTCGGGCCGCCCTTTCCCAACGCCTTGTCGCAGGCCGAGGGAAGAAGCACGCCGGCCATGCTCCGGTTGACCCAACCCGGCACCCCTTCGACAGGTCCTCGGAACGGTGAGGAACCGGCGATGCCGTCGGCCATCCGCCAGACGCTCAGCCCTCCGGTAACCGTGCCGAGGTCCAGCGTGAACTCCAGGTCGCGCATCGCACCCTTGTCGTTCAGACCTGCGCCCACCTTGCACTGCGCCAGGTACGGGCTCTTGAGATCGCTGTCCTCAGAGGCGTAGCGATCGAGGGGCTGCACACTCATCCTCGCCACATCGCCGCCGGAAAGCGTGCCCCAGCAGAAGCTGGTCTGCTCGGCTGCCTTCCCGCCGGACCCGTCGCCGTTACACCCCGCGATCAGTGTGGCGGCCAGTGCAGCGCTCGTGCCGGCCACGAGAAGCGGAAGCCGACGGCCCGCCGTCATCCGACCACCTTCCCCATCTCGCCCCCGCCGCCGGTAAGACCGACGCCGTACCGGACCTTGCCCTCGTTCTGCAGATTGTTCTCGAAGTGCCCGGGGTCCTTGTCCATGAGATGCCACTGATCCTCGGGCACCTTTTTCTTGACTGCCGTCTCGATCATCCTGTCGATCTGATCGTTGCCGGCGGAGAAGTTGGCCGCGAGGTTCTTCCTGGTCTCCTTGTCCACCTCCGTATTGAGGTTGTTCATGTACTCGGTCGTCCCGATGTCGACGATGCGCTGCAAGGTGTCACCGGCCAGCGGGATACCGGTGACAGGCGCACCGATCATGTGGTACTGCATCATCTTGTTCCAGCCGTTGGCACTCTTCTCGTCGTCACCCATGTTGTAAATGACGTCGGCCCGGATCGCGTCCATGTATCCGACCGACTGGTTGGACTGCTGGACGAAGGCGGCGAGCTCCCGGCTCTTCGAGTTCTCTCCCTGGTCGTGGAGGAAGGCGGAGCCGTCGTACGAGTCGATCCCTTGTGCGGTGTAGGTCGTCTGTGCGTCGTGAATCCGGCCGAAGGCCTTGGGGTCCTCGGCGATGGCCCTCATCGTCGGGACCAGATCCTCCGGAGTGAGGGTGAGCCCGCTGTATTTCGACGGCAGGTTCTTCTCCATGCCCAAGAGCTGATGGATGTCGCCCGCGTACTCCGCGAACATGCCGGCCATGGGGCGACGGAGCCCAGCGGGCATCCCACTCGGGTCACCCGTGATGTTCTGCCCGTACGCCTCCACGGTGTTCTGGAAGATGGCCGCCTGGGCCTTGGTGTGCTCCGCGGGGATCTTCAGGGTCTCCCCGGGCGGGTTGCCGGACACCGCGGCCTCCAGCGCCTCGCCGAAGGAGCGGCGTGCCGAGCTGTCGATCTTGTCCTGCGGCATCTCGTTCTCGACCGACCCGCCGGGCCAGTCCCGCTTCTCGAGGAAGTAGTCGAGGTTGTCGGTCTTCGCCGGGTCGAAGTACGCCTCGGCGGCCTCGGGGTTCCGGGTGAACGCCTCCATCAGGCCTCCCATCGGATCCTGCTGGGTGCCCTTCCAGTTCTTCATGACTCCGGCGTACGGGTCGTCGGCGTTCTCCTCCCAGTTACGGATGGAGAAGCCGACCGAGTCGAGGAACCGCCCGTCGTACTTGGCGTTGCCCGCGGCCATCATCTCGGTGAGCGTGGAGAAGCCGGACAGTCCACCCTTGATCTGGCCGGGGTGCCGGTCCGGCAGGCCGTTCCCGTTGCGGGCGACATCGATGAGCTTGAAGGTCCAGTCGGAGTTGACGCCTCCGACCGGGCCCAACGGGGCGCCCGGCGAGGTGGCCGTGGCGACGCTCGTGGACAAGGCCGCCAGGAGCTTCGTATCGGCGCTGCTGACCTGCCCGTCGCGTCCGCCGCCCTCCAGGTTCTGCGCGATCATCAACAGGGCTTCCTGGTCGTCGCGCCCCCGGAAGTTGAGGTTGGTGAGCAGCTCGGCGCTGAACGCGGTTGAGTTCTTGCCTCGTTCGACCAGTTTGAGCAGGTGGTCACGCTCCTTGTCATCCAGCGTGTCCAGGCGGCCGTAGAGCTGGGCGGCTTCCTTGCCGTCCTTGCGGTCCTGGATCTCCTGGCGAGCGTCCTTGACGTCCCTCAGGGAGTCGTAATTCGTGCTGCCGAAGTCGTTCGGATGACCCTTGACGAGACTTCTCAGACCCCAGGCGCACAGCTCGTCGGCGTCCGCCGCCCGCTGAAGGATGGCTTCGAGCTTCTTGCGCAGATTGTCGAAGTCGGTCTGGGTGGGGACCGGATCCGTGTTGTCGGCGCTCCGGCGGTCAGGATGGACACTGTGGCTGAGCACGCCGTTCGGGTAGATCACGATGCCCGCGGGAGGGTTCTCGTAGGCACGCTTGAGATCGGCCTTGGCGTCCTTGATCTTCTCGTGGGCGTCCTTGATCAGGTCGCGGATGCTCTGCGCCTCGGTGACGGCATCGTGGAACTCCTTGGCCGTCTTCCCGACGAACGGCTTGGTGACGGAAGCGTTCTCACCGCGCCACACCGCCTTGTCGGCATGCCTCTTCATGGCATCCGCGTCGGGCGTCATCTTCTCCAGTCTGCCGATCATCTGCGTCCAGCTGGTCACCGCCGTGTCCAGAGAGGTCAGCTTCACGTTCAGGAGTTCTTCGAACGAAGGCATCCGGGCTCCTCTACTTGAAGTACTCGTTGATCTTGGAAGCCTTGACCCTGCTCATGTCCGTCTCGATCAGCTCGTCCTGCACCTTGTTGGCCTTCGAGGTGTACTCCAGGTGATTCGAGATGTGGGCGCACGCCTGCATCAAGGTCTTGACCTGGCGTTCCCATACCTTGTTCACCTCGGCCATGGCCTTGCCCATGGCGAAGCCGTCGCCCTGGAGGCTCGTCGCAGCCGTTCCCGTCTCCGTCCGGGCGTGCTTGCCCGCTCCCTGCATGTCATTGAAGAGCAGGAACGCGTCATGTCCGACCTGACCGAGGTCGTCGTCGAAGACGACGTAGTCCTCTGTACCGGGGCCGGCGCCCATGTGCGGACCGCCGGGGTCATAACTGGGAACCCCGTTCAGCCGCATACTCGAACCGTGCTGGGCCGCCACATCCGCCTTCTGCTGCTGCCATTCGTCCTCGAATGTCACACCATCCCCCGTTCTGATGTTCCCATCACTCACGCGTCGGGAACGCTACCCAAGGCCAAGACAGGTTTTCAAAGGGGGTGGTCGGTATGACCGGCATAACGAACGCCCCAAGTGAACAGTGTTACTAGGGCGTTGGCGTCTGCCCCCGGACAGTGCCCCGTCAGGCCGACGCCTCCGTGAGCAGCGCGACCTCCTGGTCCGTCAGCTTCAGGTCGGCGACCGCGACGAGGGCGGGGAGCTGTTCGACCGTACGGGCGGAGGCGATCGGGGCGGCGACGGTCGGCTGGGCGGCGAGCCAGGCGAGGGCCACCGTCGCGATCTCGGCGTTCCGGTCGCCGGCGACCCGGTCGAGGGCGGCCAGCACCTTGCGGCCGCGTTCCGACTCCAGGTGGCCGCCGGCCTTCGCGGAGCGCGCGCTGTCCACGTTCGCGCCGGGGCGGTACTTGCCGGTGAGGAAGCCGGAGGCGAGCGCGTAGTACGGGACGGCGGCGAGGCCGGCGTCGGCCGCGGTGTCCTGGAGAGGACCTTCGTAGGTGTCGCGGGAGACGAGGTTGTAGTGCGGCTGGAGCGCGACGTACCGGGCGAGGCCCTCGCGCTCGGAGAAGTCGAGGGAGGCCCGCAGCCGTTCCGGACTGATGTTGGAGGCAGCGATATGGCGCACCTTGCCCTCCTTCACCAGCTGGTCGAGGGCGGTGATGATCTCCTCGACCGGGACGGTCTCGTCGTCGAAGTGCGTGTAGTAGAGGTCGATGTGGTCGGTGCCGAGGCGGCGCAGCGACTGCTCGGCCGCGCCCTTGACGGTGGCGGCGGAGAGCCCCTTGTAGTCGGGGTGGGCGCCGGCCTTGGTGGCGAGGACGATGTCGGACCGGTTGGAGCGGGAAGCGAGCCACTTGCCGATGACGGTCTCGGATTCGCCGCCGTGGTTGCCCTCGACCCAGGCGGAGTACGCGTCGGCGGTGTCGACGAAGTTGCCGCCGGCCGCGGCGTACGCGTCCAGGACGGCGAAGGACTGTTCCTCGTCCGCCGTCCAGCCGAAGACGTTGCCGCCGAGGGAGAGGGGGAAGACCTGGAGGTCGGAGCTGCCGAGCGTGCGCAGAGAAGTCATGTGGGTGTTCAACGGCGGTGGCGGAGCCACATATTCCGCCCCCTGGCCCCGCCGGTCGCCGGACAGACCGGCAGCCCTGACGTCGGGGGGTGTGCGTCAGGGCTGCCGGGGTTTCAGGGGGGTGCCGTCCTCGCGGGGGCGGCGGGTGTCAGACCGAGAGGCCCTTGCTGGTCAGCCAGGCCATCGGGTCCATCGCGGAGCCGCCCGCGGTGCGGACCTCCATGTGGAGGTGGACGCCGGTCACGTTGCCGGTGGCGCCCATGCGGCCGATGGTCTCGCCGGTGGTGACCTTCTGGCCGACCGAGACGTCGATCGAGGACTGGTGGGCGTACCAGATCTCCGTGCCGTCATCGAGCTGGAGAACCGTGCGGTAGCCGTAGGATCCGGACCAGCCGGCCGACGTGATCGTGCCGCTGTGCACGGCCTTGAGCGGCGAACCGGCCGCCCCGGCGAAGTCCAGGCCGGTGTGCTGGCCGGAGGACCACATCGCGCCGGACTGACCGTAGGTCGAGCTGATCGTGTAGGAGGAGGCGGGCAGCGAGAAGCTGGCGGCGAGCTTGGCGAGACGCTCCTCCTCCGCCTTCTTCTTCGCCGCTTCCTCCGCGGCCTTCTTCTTCGCGGCGGCTTCGGCCTCGGCCTCGTCCTGCTGCTTCTTGGCCTCCTCCGCCGCCTTCTCGGCCGCGGCCTTCTCGGCGGCGGCCCTGGCGTCGGCGTCGGCGCTGGCCTGCTGCTGCTCGGCCTGCTGGAGGATCCGGGTGCGCAGCGCCTCGCCGGCGTCGGTGCCCTGCTCGGCCTCGGCGCTGGTGAGCCCGGCGGTGGTGAGCGGCGCGGCCGCGGCGACCGGGACGGCCTCCGCGTCGTCGGACATGAAGGACCCGACGCCGGGGAGGGACTTGGCGTCGGGAAGGTTGTCCGCGATGGAATCGGGAAGAGAGATGGAGACCGGTGCCTTGTTCTGAGCGGTGGCCATGCCACCCGCTCCGACGGCCGCTATGACGCCGACCCCGAGGACGGTGGAGCTACGGGCCAGACCACGCTGCTTGGCTACGCGGTGCCTGCCGCGCACGGGACGGATGGACTCCTCGGTGGGATTCCACTCCCCCACTGACTGCTCCGCGCCACCGTAGATGTCGGTGCTGAAGGGTGACGGGGCCTCAGGGGCAGGCTTGTTGGACGCCACGTGGGCGCACTCCTTTCCTTCCTTCTCGCCTACCGGGTTAGCTGACGGGTTCGGAGCAGGAAGGTCTCCTACGGGCCCCTCCGCCTCTCACGAGACGCAGGCGTCCGATTCACCCCATGTAGGTGGTTCCCCGGTTCCCTTGCGGAATTCGGCGCTCGCGCGCGGCGCCGTCTCTGACGACGGCTGTGACGACCGCGCTGCGTTATCGAACGTTAATAGACGCACGGGCCCGATTCCAAGCTGTTCCTGTTGATCATTAACGAACAGGGAGGGGATGTACGGGGCACAAGTGGGTGGAATCGGGCGACTTGACTCGGGCTCAGCCGCACCCCTTTTTCTGACAGTGCGTCAAATGTTATGCGGAGCGACGCCTTTCAGTTACGCACCGTGTCACCGCCCCGGCCCACGATCTTCACCGTCGTCCGGCGCACGGGCTGCCCCTCCGCCGGCCGGCCGACCGCGATGAGCGCCATGTCGTCCGTGGTCCGCCCGCCGGTGTGCAGCCGTACGTCGTCGGTCAGCGCCGACAGCAGCTCCTCCGGCCCCGGGAAGATCCGGCCGCGCAGCCGGGCCGCCGGATCGTAGAAGACCCCGTTCGCGTCCCGGGCCTCGGACAGGCCGTCCGTGAAGGCGAGGAGCGTCGCCCCGGGAGGCATCGCCCACTCGTCGGCCCGGTCCGGCCACACCCCCAGGTCCATCCCCAGCGGCAGCGCGGGCACCGAGGGCGCCAGCACCTCCAGGGCGCCGTCCGCGTGGAGCAGGATCGGCTCGGGGTGGCCGCGGTTGACCAGGCGGACCGTGGCCGCCCCGGGCGGGATCTCGGCCAGTACGGCGGTGATGAACCCCTCCATGGCGTCCAGCCCGTACCGCCGCGTCCCTTCCCGGGCCAGCGCCCGCTCCAGCCGCTGGGCCACGCCCTCCAGCGAACGCTCCTGCTCGGCGGCCTCCCGGAACGCCCCGATGATCACCGCCACCGTTCCGACGGCGCCCAGCCCCTTGCCGCGGACGTCGCCGACCACGACCCGTACGCCGTACGGGGTGTCCGCGACGGCGTACAGGTCGCCGCCCACGAACTCGTCCGCCTGCGCCGCCTCGTACCGCGCGGCCACCTGCAGCCCGCCGATCCGCTCGGCCGGCGTCGGCAGCACGGCCCGCATGGCGGTCTCGGCGACGGCACGGGCCGAGGCGAGCTGGTCGTTGCCGCGCCGCACGACGCCGTTGATGACGAGGGCCAGCACCGAGCCCGTGAGCACGGTGATCATCTCGATGACCGGGACCACCTGGGTGGACGTCCCGTCGGAGATCCGCATCACGGTGACGGAGACGACCGCGGCGATCCCGGTGCGGACGGTCCGGGACAGCGAGAAGAACGGGGCGGCGATCAGCGGGGCCGCGACGAAGAGGGGGACGGCGGTGAAGTTGGGCGGGGCCAGCGAGTCGAAGAGCAGCCCGCCGATGATCAGCAGGGCGGGCAGCGTCCGGATGAACCGCCCGGTGCCCCGCCCGCCGGGTGTCAGCTCGCCCTCCCGGGAGCCGAACACCACACGGCCCACGGCGTCGACGTTCCCCACCGTGCCGCTGCGCCGTCTCTCGGCCATCCCCACCTGTGCACTCCTGCCCGGTCCACCCACGGCTGCGGACGGTACCGCGCCCCGTCCAGGCTTCCCGGAGCCGCGCCGAGCGGCGACCGGGCATCGGCCGAATAGGGGGACCTGCGGATGGCGGCCCGGCCGGCCGTGGTCAGTCGGAGAGCCGGTGCTGCGCGTAGACCGTCAGTGCGTCCCGTACGAAGGCGGCGGTGCCGTCCCCGTAGCGATCGTAGTTCCTTCCGAAGCGCGGGTCCGCGACATACATCTCCCCGAGCCCGATCACATACGAACGGCTGGGTTCCTTGGCCGAGGACAGCCACGCGCAGTGCCGCCGAGCGAGCTCCTGCGCCTCGGGCCCGTCGGCGGCTAGGCCGGCCTCCCTGGCCCGCCCCCAGTCGCGCGCGATGGCCTCGTGCTCCGCCTGGAACGCCCTCTTCTCCCCTTCCCCGAGCGAACGCCACCAGCGGTCGCCCTCCTCGTACGCGTCCCGGCCCCAGCGCTCGGTGACCTCCTGCTCGTGGGCGGTGTGGTCGAAGCCGTCGAACACCTCAGCGGCCATGAGTTCCATCCCCTCCTGGGTCTTGTGAAGGGTGGTCCGCACCGAGGCGATCTGCCGCCCGATGCGCTCCTGCTCCTGTTCGAGCAGGAGCAGATGCGCCCGCAACGCCACCGCCGTGTCCCGCTGCCCCTCCAGTACGTCCTTGATCGCGGGCAGTGAGAGCCCGAGCTCCCGCAGCAGCAGGATGCGCTGCAGCCGGACGAGGGCGTCCTGGTCGTAGTAGCGGTAGCCGTTGCTCCCGATCCGGCTCGGCGCGAGGAGACCGAGGTCCCCGTAGTGCCGGAGCGTGCGGCTCGTGGTGCCGGCCCGGCGGGCGATTTCCTGAATGGACCACTCCATGCCGGAAACGCTAGATCTTTACGTTGCGTCAAGGTCAAGCGTCTTCGACCGGGCCCGGGAAACGACTCGGGCCCGGCACGCTGTCTGCG